>DJVF01000034.1 GCA_002441085.1 Patescibacteria group bacterium UBA6263 | reverse complement strand
ACGACTGACGAGAAAAAGTATATGCTGATGAGACATGTACATTAGACTCCAACAAAATGTGTACATTTAGGACAAATAAATTATCTTATTTCAATATAGTTTGAAATAGCATATGATGAATATGAACACCTACCATAATAGGTACAATACCATGGATTAGAAATGCACGTATAGATACAGCATACATGTCAGATCCATTTACAATAGCCAATTTCAACGACATCACATTGGCAACACTGACAAAATGAATGCTTTATATAAACTGAGATCCAATCGGATCCAGCGGATATGTACAAAATGGAGATGAGATAAATATAGAGCTTTATTCTAGTAATAAATACGACACAACAATTAGCTCACAAATAACTGTATGATCAGTGTCTGCTACGTTTTATGTCACAACAATGATTGAGTGAGATGATAATAGTTCACAACTAAGTAGTTTACAAAAGCTTAGAGTAATATCTCTATTCAATCTAATATTAGAACTATATTCAGATAACGAAACGAAAGAGAAACAATTCTTATATACACTCAGAAGTATGCTAATTGATAAATTAGAATTAATTGATGACAAAGATATCGCATATACAACGTTTGAATATCTATTAAGTATAATAGAATCTCATTTATCTATATCATGAATAGATGAAAGCGACCATATAGCACCAAACTGTAAAGAGTATGAGATACAGTTTGAAGAAGATCAACAATCATATTATTCTACAGATTTCAAAAAGATTCAATATTTTACTACTCGTGAATCTCTTATAAGGTATATAGATGCAAATAATCCTGGTGATTGTAGAATAAACAACTATTGAACAAATTATGTTGATACCACAAACAAAGATCCAAACAAACATATAGCACCAAATGGTAAAGTTTACAAAATAGAATCAAAAACCAATTGATATACATCACCCAATTTATCTAGAGTTAGATATTTCGATACATTACAATGATTGCGCAATTATATAAACATAAACAATCCATCAATAATGATACGAGATCACGATATAGATACTTCATTTACAGCTCAAAATTACACAGCGCCAAATGGCAAAGTTTACAAAATATACAAAACTGATAAATGATATATGTCATATAAATTAATGAGAGTTAGATATTTCAACACATTAGATTCAATCAAATCTTTCATAAACCAAAACAATCCAAAATAAAGTTTTTATTTTTATAAAAAAGAGGCAATAAGCCTCTTTTTTTGATCAATCATAAGATTTTATAATTTTTTTACCATATATGTACCATCCAATTTATATCACAACTTTCTATAATACTCCCTGACTCCAATTCAAGAAATAATAGACAATCTTTTATATCAACAATTCTTAGATATATACTCGGCAACTTCAATCAACTGCTTACCAAATCATTTATGTTGTACTTTATCGTTTCATTTTTTTATTGTTTCATTCTCTCTTCTTAATATTGCGACATTACCGTACACATGTAATTCTCTAATTATTGAAGTATTGTGTCATAATCATTTATAATCAACGGTATTTTCATTTGGTAATAATAACAACCTAGCAAATCCAAACAAATATCATAAATCATCTTCAAAAGAAATAAACAATTCTATCCCCACACTGCTTTGATATTTTCTAATTATCAAATTAAATATCTCCTTTATTTTTTTTCATTTTGAATGTTCTAGTTTATGTCTTATTTCTCTACTTCTAGTATCTAAACTAACAAAATTTCTAAATATTTGCAAATTTGGTTTTATTCAAACTATCAAGGTCTCCTGATTTGATAATATAAACTCTTTCAATTTATAGTTTGTTAATGTCTTGATTATTTTCAAATTAGGATACAGTCTTTGATAAAAAATTTTCATCTTAGATTTATCTTCTTTCATCTCCAATTTCAAACTAGTATGCATAAGTTGGGCAAGATTGGTTATATTGCTTCACGCTTCTATTTCTTGGGATGGAATATCACGAATAAGTCTTTTTATCCTAGTATAAGGAGGAATAATCTCCAAAAAAGTCTGACTTATCAATTTTTTGATATAATTTATAGTCAATGGTTTATAATATCAAGATTTATACAAATTATATAGTTCTGTATTGGGAATAACTGAAGTCGGATAGAATTTGATTTCATCTGGTTTTACAAAATTATCAGAATATATTTTTTTGAAAGTTCACAAATCTTTGTAATAATTGGACTTATAAAGTCATGGCATTATATGAATTGAAAATTTGAAACCATACTGCCTAAGCTTATGTAATGCATCACGAAATTGTTGAACACTATGTCCTCTTTTATTAGCTAGCAATACATCATCATACATAGATTGTATTCATATTTCCAATCTAGTCACTCACATTTCACGTCGCAATCTGCAACTTTCATCAGTCACATATTCTGGTCTAGTCTCTATAGTCAAGCCAATGATTCTATGTAGAGCTTTTTCATTTTTCTTGATAGATTCTTTCAATGTCTTGGGATATTTTACTTTATCTAATCATAAAAGAGTATATTTAAATCTATTGTCACTCTTATCTTCAATTCTAGATTCTTCATTCTGAATTTTTAATTCACCAAATGTATTGACTGCATCATAAAGTCATTTTATAAAATCTATTTTATATTTTTCAGGATAAACATCTCGTGTGCCACCAAGTACAATCATTTCAATTTTATCTGTTGGATGACCCGACAAGGTAAGCGAAGTCAATCTATTGTAAACTTGTTTTAAAGGATCAAACTTGTTTAACAATGCCCTCATTGCTCCAGGCTCAGATTTTATATAACTTTTGGGCATAGTTGGATCATTTGGACAAAAAATACATTGACCAGGACACCGAAAAGGTTTAGTCAAAACTTGTATAGCGACTATACCAGACGCTGATCTTATTTTTCTTTTCTTGAGAAATTCTTCTAGTTTAAGATTTTTTTCAATCAGTTTTTGATCTATCATTTCACGATAAGATTTTAGTATATCTATATTACTAGGCAAGTCTTTCATCTTATACTTTCTAGCAAAGGCTCTTTTATAATCCACAAAAAGTTCAAGATTTAGTTTATCTTTTGGGGCATCTATAAGTTGTTGTATAAGCTCAAAATAGTTTTTCATAGAAATATCAGTAATTAAATTATCTTTATTTTATATAATACAATATATAAATTATTGGCTAATATAAATCTATATATAAAATTGTTCCCATATTTATCAATTGAAATTTTAAAATAAGTCTAGAAAAATCCCAAAAAGATTTTTCCGATGTTTTTATCTATAGGAATTGTTTTGAAATTCCTATATGGTAAAAAAACTGACTTATAGCCAGCTTACTTATAATTTCACACCTGACTGCCGTCAGGCAAGTTTTATAATTTATAATTTCATATCTCTAACTTCACATTTCTGCTATTATATTATGCATTATACCATTCAATAATTTTGGAGATCAATCATCACAATATCTTTTGGCAATCTCTACAATTTCATTTAGCAATACTTCCTTGGGTGTTCACAACTCTTTCCATTCTACATATCACAAAACAAACAAAGCCTGATCTATAGTATCCATTTGATCGAAACTAAAACTATTTGCATAATTATTCACCTTTTCAATCAGCTCTTTAATATATTTATCAAAATTATTTCATACTTTCAAAACATAATCTATATCAACATCTTCAGCTTTCCATTCATTAAAAAAATAATTTAATACATACATCAATTCTTCTTCTGATTCTCAATTCATATATTGAGATTTTATAATATTCAAAAAATCCTCTTTTTCTTGAGGAAATTTTTCAGTTTGAGATTCAAATATATTATCTATAAACAAAGCTTCTTTTATAGCAGAATCCTGCTCTAATAGTTTATAAAAAAAACAACTTTCATAAAAATAAGACAAAACTATTTTTCTTGCATTTATTCTATGATGAATATTCATGATCAACTTTATTAATTATAAACTATATAATTATAAATCATATCTAAGCATCTACTATTTTATCTTTTGACTTACTCTTTATAGTCAAAATCTGTTTTCATTTATAATAACCACAAGATGGACAAACTCTATATGCCAATTTAACAGCTCCACAATTTTTACATTTAGTAGTTTTATATTTATCTTTAAGTTTTTTTAAATTTAAACCAAGCCAGGTTGAATGTCTACTAGCTCATTTTGATTGAGAAATCTTTTTCTTTGGACCTATAGTCATTGTAATTTATTATTAATAAATATATTATTTAACATCCTTAGCGGGAGCTTTTTTAGTTGCTACTTTCTTTTCTACAGGAGCTTTCTTAGCTACTACTTTTTTTTCTACAGGAGCTTTTTTAGCTACTACTTTCTTTTCTGTAGGAACTTTTTTAGCTACTACTTTCTTTTCTGCAGGAGTTTTTTTAGCTACAGTATTTTGTCAATCAATCAAAGCATCTAACGGGAAAACTTCTACAACTGTTTTTAGATATATTCTACCATCAAATCTTTTGATATTTTTTTTCTTAAAAGAAACTAATCAATTTATCATAGATAAAATAGTAAAATCTCTTCACATATAAACATTTTTACCACATTCAAATTTATTTCATTTTTGTCTAATAATAATATTTCATGCTAATACTTTTTGTCATCAAAAAACCTTGACTCATCTATACTTTGGCTTAGAGTCTTTTAAGTTTTTACTAGATCATCATGCTTTTTTATGAGCCATTTTTAAATATCAATAATTAAATATAAAGAAAATACATTATATCAATCTCAGATTTTTTTTCAAGATTAATATTATTTTATATTTTGATTTTTATACAAACACTTTATTATACTAATAACCATGCTTATTTCTATATATTTCACCTACAGGCAACAATCTTCATATAATTACATTAGCTTTTAGATCAGATAGATCATCTATTGCTCACCTAAGTGAAGCTCAAACCATTACTCTTATTGTTTCTTGGAATGAAGCGGCAGAAAGCCAAGAATCAGTTTCTTTAGCAATATTTGTCAATCATAATGCCAATCTAATTCATTTTGCTGGTCTTTTTCATTGTGATAACAATTCACTATTTACTTTTTGAAAATGTTCATATTTGACACGAGTTCAAGGTATAAACGTAGTTTCTCAAGAATCTTGTATAAATACTTTTGAAAAGAGTTGTTTAACCACGACTTCTATATGCTTATCATTGATATCTTGTCATTGCAACATATAAACTTTTTTTGTTTCAGATATTATATATCTTTGAGCTTGTAGATCTCAAACAATATTTTTATACTCCATGATATCCAAAGCTCAGTTGGTAAGTATTTCTCATTTATATACTTTTTCTCAATCTTTAGTTTTTTTGGCAGTTAAACCGGTCAATGATCTAGAGAAAACTTCTTGTATTCACAAGACAATATAATCATCATGCACTTCTAATATTTTTCATTCTTCTTTTATCTTTAATTTACTTTTTCATTTTTCAGCATATACTGCTCACTTTTCAATCATTTGTCATTTCTTCAACTTAGTAGAATAACCTTCTTTAATTAAATAATTTTTCTTTATATAATCAGATAATATTTTGATTACTATAGTTTTGTTTTGTTCTGAAATCTCAGAAAAATGAATAGTTCAATCAAATGGAGCTACTACAGCTGGAGTTTTAGGTGGCCTAACTTCAAACAATTGTTTCACTCTATCTATACCATGAGTAATATCTCATCATTTACCGGCAACTCATCATTCATGAAAAGTATCCAAAGTCAACTGAGTAGATGGTTCTCAAATAGATTGAGCAGCTATTATTCACACAGGAGTTCATATATCTACAACCTTTCTAGTTGCCAAATCCATACCATAACATTTTTGACAAACTCCACTCACACAATCACAAGTCAACGGGCTTCTAAGCTTCAAAAAATCTATTGATTCATTTTCAATCAAAAGCATAGCTTTTTTATCCAAAGTTTCTCATTTTTTCATAAATATTTTTCAATATTTATCTACAATATCCTCTGCCAATGTCCTTCCATAAACTACATTAAAGAATTTTTCTCATCTAAGCTCTATTTCTTCCTTAGAAAATATAACATATTTTTCAGTTCAACAATCTTCTTCTCTTATAATTACTTCCTGAGAAGAATCACAAAGTTTTCTAGTTAAATATCCAGATTCTGCTGTTCTAAGAGCGGTATCAGCTTTTCATTTTCTTCAAGAATGGGCTGATATAAAGTATTCTATAGGTTTTAATCATTCTACAAAACTTCATTTTATAGGAAGTTCAATAATTTCTCATTTAGGATTGACAACCAATCATTTCATACCAGAAATCTGAGTAAGATGAGTTTGAGATCATCTAGCTTTAGAATCAATCATAGTATAAAGATCATTTCATGGCAATATAATAGTTTTCAAATATCATTCTATTTTAGATTTTACATCAGTCCAAACTTTTATTATTAATCTGTGTTTTTCTTCTTCAGATAAAAGTCATTTAAAATAATATTTATAAATATTATTTGATTTTTCATCTCATATTCTCAACATTTCTTCTTTTTCTTTTGGGACCTTCATATCAAAAAGATTTATAGAAGTAGCAGCTATTGTAGAATATTTGAATCAAAGATCCTTTATATCATCGGCTACTCTAACAGTAGTTGGCATATCATACTCATCAAAAACAACGCTCAATATTTTTACCAAATCTTTATTAGAAAGCTTTTTATTTACAAATCTTAGTTTTTCTGGTAAGATATTGTTGAAAATAACTCTTCAAGTAGTAGTTTTTATAGGCTCTCAATTATATATCAAGACTATTTTATCTTTTATTTTCAAATCAGAATTTGTATAAGAAGACAATACATCTTCCATACTACCAAAAATTCATACAACTGGATTTTTTTCTTCCCATTCTTGCTGAGTATTATAATCAGGATATCTAGGATCAAACTCATCAGTCAAATAATAAATTCCAAGTACCATATCTTGAGAATGTGTAATTGTTGGATCTCCAGATCATGGTTTAAGAATATTTTTATCAGAAGCTATAAGTTCTCTAGCTTCTTTTTGAGCCTCATCAGAAATAGGCAAATGCACAGCCATTTGATCACCATCAAAATCCGCATTAAATGCAGGACATACTAGAGGATGTATTCTGATTGTTTTTCATGGCATTAGTTTTATTTTAAATGCCTCTATAGATAATCTATGTAAAGTAGGAGCACGATTCAATAACACATACTTATCTTTTATAACTTCTTCCAAAAATTTTAAAGCAACTGGAGATTCTTCTTTTATAAGTTTCTCAGCCTGTTTTGGAGTATAGACTATCTTTTTTTCTATTAATTTTCCTATGATAAATGGTGTAAACATCTTAACTGCTATAGCAATAGGCAATCAACATTCATCTAATCTCAAAGTAGGTCACACAGTAATAATAGATCTTCAAGAATAATCTACTCTCTTTCACAAAAGATTTTTTCTAAATATTCCCTCTTTTCAAGACAACATATCAGAAAGAGACTTAAAGACTTTGATTCAGGCTCAAGCTCTTCAAGTAGAATTTTTTTCTCATACCAAAAGATTGTTTACAGACTCTTGAAGTAATCTTATTTCATTTTTCTTTACAACATCAGGCATACCTACTTGAATCATTTTTTTGAGTCTTATGTTTCTCATAAGAACGCGCCTATAAAACAAATTAACATCAGAAGATGCAAATTTTCATCATTCCAATTGCACTACAGGTCTAAGATCTGGTGGAATAACGGGTAATTTTCTAATAACCATATTTTCTGGTTTTACATTAGATATATGCAGATTTATCAAAAGCTTTATCAAAGCCATAGCCTTCTTTTTTTGATCTTCAGATTTTATATTCTGAAATTCTTTGACTCTTCTTTTGATTTCTTTTTCCACATCTATACTCTGAAGCATTTTGAGTATTGCATCAGATCAAGAAGCAAACATTACCAAATCATTAAATTGAAAAAATATATTTCTATAATCACTCTCCAAAATAGTTGAACCAAAATTCAAGTCAGAGACAATAGATTTTAATCTATTAAATTCTTTTTCCAAAGTATCTTTATTTTCTTCAAACAATCTATCCAACTCTTTAATTCTTTTTTCATCTTTTCAATCTTCTTTAGATTTTTTCTTTTCTTCCAAAAAAAGATTATCAAGCTCTTTAAGCTTTTTTTCATAATGAGATTGAATATTTGCTTTCAACTTTTCTTTGGTCTTTTCATCTACATCTTTTATCACTACATATTTTACAAAAGTTAGGACTTTGTCAATCTCATTCGCAGACAATCATAAAATCTGATTGATTCATCCAGAAGGACTAGATTTGTACCATACATGTATAACTGGAGAAGCTAGTTCTATATGTCACATTCTGGATCTTCTAACCCTAGAGTTAGTTACCTCTACTCAACATCTTTCACATACAATTCATTTGTATCTAATTCATTTATATTTTCCACAACTACACTCATAGTTTTTTACAGGACCAAAAATAGATTCACAAAATAATCAACTTTGTTTTGGTCTTCAAGTCCTATAATTTACTGTATCAGGATTGTCTACAATACCATGAGATCGGCCAGAAATATCATCCACAGACGCTAGAGTAACCATAAGTGCATCAAATTTTGTTTTATACATAGATGACAAAATTTTAAGTTATAAATATTTTTATATTTTTTATAATACTACTAATTATCTTCTATTTCTCAAAAGTCTTCCATTTCTTTTATTACATTCTCAATCAATTCTTCTTTTTCTTGATTGGAGTCTTCTGACTCATACAATCATCAATCTGTAGCCAAAGGTCAACTAAGCAATCAAGATAGTCACAAATCTTTTATTTTTTTGGTTCTTTCCAAATGAATGTTTTCCATTTCTTCGACTGTCAATGGTATAACATTTTGTCATAATCATTTAAACAAATAAGAAACTAAATTAAACGATTCTGGTAATCATCAAATTTTAGGCTTTTGTCACTTTATGATAGCTTCATATAATTTATTTCTTCATACTACATCATCAGATTTTACAGTAAGCATTTCTTGAAGAGTGTAGACAGCAGAATATGCTTCCAAAGACCAAACTTCCATCTCTCCAAATCTCTGTCATCATTGTCTAGATTTTCATCCAAGAGGTTGTTGAGTAATCAAAGAATAAGGTCAAACAGATCTAGCATGTATCTTATCTTCAACCATATGTACAAGTTTTAAAATGTGCATATATCAAACTGTAACTTTTTGAGCATAAGGCTCTCAAGTTTCTCAATCATAAAGAGTTATCCTAATTTGATCAGACAATCAGCATTTTTCTACTAATTTTTCAAACTCATTTAAACCAAAACTTCCAAAAGTAGGGACAGCAAATCTTACTCACAAAAATTTAGCCAAAGCTCATAATTGAGTTTCAAAAAGCTGACCAAGATTCATACGAGAAATTACTCAAAGTGAGTTTAGAACAATATCTATAGATTGTCAGTCTTCAGAATAAGGCATATCTTCTTCTGGTACAACAACCGCTATAATACCTTTATTTCAGTGCTTTCATGCTAATTTATCTCAAACTTCTATCTTCCTAGTAGTAGCAACATATACTTTTATCTTTTTTCTAACTCAAGCCATCAAATTATCTCATTTCTTTGCATCAAGTATGACTACATCTATAACCTTTCATTCACTTCCACTAGGCATATACAAAGAAGTATCTTTTACATTTTTTGATCTATCTCCAAATATCGCTTGTATAAGTTTTTCTTCAGGGGTAAGTTCTCATTCACTTTTTGGTGTAATTTTTCATATAAGTATATCTCATCATTTTACGATAGATCATATTCTGACTATTCAATCTTCATCAAGATTTTTTAATTTTGACATAGATACTCATGGTATATCATTAGTAGTTTCTTCAGGACCAAGTTTTGTATCAGCAACTTCTATTTCATGTTCTTCTATTTGTATAGATGTCAATTCATCGTCTTTTACCAATCTCTGAGAAATTACTATAGCATCTTCATAATTATATCATTTCCATGGCATAAAAGCAACTCTCAGATTTTTTCACAAAGCCATTTCTCATCAAACAGAACATGGTCACTCTATCAAGACATCTCATTTACTTACTTTTTGTTTTAAATCTACACAAGGAACCTGAGTTATACAAGTCTTATGATTAGATCTAGAAAAATTAATCAAGGAATATTCCTTTATTCAAGATTTATATTTCACTTTTATTCTTTTTCAATCAACATAAATGACTTCTCAATCATCTTCTGCTTTTACAACTGCATGAGTCATTTGTACAATATCTTTTTCCAATCAAGTACCCACAAAAGGAGCTTCATTTTTTAACAAAGGTAAAGCCTGACGTTGTTGGTTAGTAGCTACAGAAGCACGCACCGCATCATTATGATCCACAAATGGTATCAAAGAGGTATTTGGACTAAATATTTGAGCAGGATTTACATCCATATGTGTTATATCATTCACATGGAAAGTTTCCATTTCATTAAAATGTCTAGCAGCTATACGTTGTCATATAATATTATTATATTTGTCTATTGGAGTAGTAGCATCAGCTATATAATACTTCTCATCTTGTTCAGGAGATATATATTGGATAGTTCCATCAAAAAAAGATTTTACTTGTATATTTTTATTATATTTTCAATAAAATTTTTCTATTTTTTCTGCCAGTTTTTCATCTATATAATCTCACTCTTTAGCTATAATTTTTTTAGTTGGTTTTCATTTTGCATCCAACTCAAAAATATCACGGTGGACTATTCTATTCAAAAGATTTTTCTTTTTTGGTTCCACTTCACGTAATATTTTCAATGCAGGAGTTTCCAAAAATCATTCATCATTTACACGAGAATAAATAGATTGATATATTACAAGTCAGATATTCTGTCATTCTGGAGTTTCTATAGGACATATCCTACCATAATGAGAAGGATGAACATCACGTACTTCAAATTTTGCAGTTTCTCTTTTGAGTCCTCATGGTCCAAGAGCTGTAATTCTTCTTTTATGTTCTACTTCAGATAATGGATTGATTTGGTCCAAAAATTGAGACAATTGAGATGTTGCAAAAAAACTTTTTATTGCGTTATCTATTATTTTAAAATTGACCAAATCTGTTATTTTTATTGCATTTTCAAGATTCAATACACTCAGTTTTCATTTTACACTTTTTACAAACTTTCTCATAACTGGTTGTAAATGAGCATAAAGTATTTCTCACATAGTTCTTATACGTTTATTTGAAAGATGATCAGAATCATCAACATAATAACCTTTCTTATAGTTTGATAAGTTCAAAAGATATTTTATAGAAGCTACTAAATCCTCTCAATCATACAAATCAGAATTGGGATCATCTATAGATTTGGATAAATTAAGTTTAGCATTCATTTTTCTTCTAGCTATCCTACCTACGAATATTCTATTAGAATCCATAAATTGTGACTTTATATAATTCAAAGCACTTTCTGGATCTATCAACTCTCAAGGTCTAAGTTTATTATAAATATATTCTGCAGCAGATAAAGCATCTTTGGTAGTATCTTTCTTCAAAGTAATCTCAATATAATTTGTATCTTCTTCCTCTAAACAATCACTAAATATCTCTCTTATATTTTCATCATTTTCCATACCAAAAACTCTGAGCAAAGTAGTTATTGGAAATTTTCTAGATTTATTTATTCTAGCTACTATTACTCAAGATTTTTCAACTTGGACTTCTAACCATGGACCATTCTCAGGTATAACTTTGAAAGAATGTCTAAAATCTTTTTTTGCATAAAATACTCAGTAAGATCTTATTATTTGAGATATTATTACTCTCTCTACTCAGTTTATAATATAAGAAGCAGCCTCAGTCATCAAAGGCATAATACCTATATTTACACGTTTACTAAACAATACCTTTTCTGAAACTTTTTTTCAATCTTCAGATTCTATCCTTTCTACTAGTTTAACTTTTCAAGTAATTATTCAACCGTAAGTCAGTTCCTTTTTTTTACAATTATTCACTCATTCCATAGAATCTTCTATTTTTATATCTCATATATGAATGGATAACTTTTCTCAAGCAATATCCCAAACAGGATTGATATCCTCAAATAGTTTATGAATATATTTACTCACAAAACTATGATATCATTTTTTTTGCAAATCCAAAAGATCAGGGAATCATCCAAAATTTCTTGGCTTTGTAAGATATATTACTCAATCTTTTTCATAATAGTCTTTAAATAAATCTTTCAAATCAAAATCAGTTTTAGATAATTTTGATTTAACTTTATCTATTTTTCAAACAATAGAAGAAGTAGAAGGTTTAGATACTCTTCCTTCTTTTTTCAATTTTGGGTTTTTTTTATTTATCATGGGTACAAAAATAAGTTTAGAAAATAAACAAAAAAATATAAAATCAGCAATTTGATCTTACATTATTTTTTTCTCTGAACCACCAATACTTTTCTTCATTTTTTTCTTCTTCTAGCCAATACTCTTCTTCCAGTTCGAGTCTGCATTCTTTGTCTAAAACCATGTGTTTTTATTCTTTTCCTCCAATGATATTTTCTAATTCTTTTCAATTTACTAGCCATTACAAACTATATGAGAAATAAAATATATTTTACTATAAACAAACTATTTTATAAATTCAATCAATCAGAAATTTCTAGCTCTTATGATCTCTTTTCTAAGTTTTTTTTGGATATTAACTCAATTATTGGTATATTTTCTTGGTTTTATATTACCAAATCTAGTAATATATTTCTTCAACATAGGTATAGACTTCCAATTTATATATTTTGAATTTTTCAAATCAGAAAAAAAATAAATTTTTTGTCATAATTTTCTCTCTTCCCAAGAAGCTATAATAGCATTAAGATCTTTTTGTAATTTTTCAAATTCAAATGAAACTTGACTCTTTGTTCTTCTAAAAATATCGTACTTCAAAACTATATTGTTATAAAGAAAAAATTTTTTTATATCATCTATCTTAGATGTATTCAATTTCAAATAATAAGAATAAAAATAAGCTTTATCATTTGTTTTGACTCCAGACAACTCATACAACAAATCCATAAGTCATATTTCATCCTTACTTACAACTCCATCTTCAAGAATTTTTTCTAAATCATTTGTTAAGTTTTTACGATCAGAATCCTTAGTTTTTGGATCCAAAAGCAAAACCAATTCATAATTTTCCATAATACAAATCATATCTACAAAATAAAATTAGATAGATAACCTAACATACTTGGTTATTTCAAATCAATCAGGTATAATATCTTTTATCTTCTTGGAATTATCTCTTATATACTCTTGTTCCAATAAAACCAAATCAGACAAATATTTTTGTACTTTACCTGCTATTATTTGCTCTACTATATTTGCTGGTTTTCAAGAATCCGCCATTTCAGCATTAAATTTTACCAACAACTCATTACGGTAATCTTCAGGTACACTATCAATAGATAAATATTCTGGATTCATAGCAGCAACCTGTAAAGCCAATTCTTTTGCCACATTTTCATCCCCATTATAATATATAATAGCAGCAACTTTATTGCCAGGATGATTGTATACATAAGCATTCTTATTTGAGACAATTATATCATCAAGTTTTGTATTTTCTCATAACTTTCAAATAAATTCATTAATCATTGAGCTTATATCTTCCAACAATCATTTTTCCACATCATTCAAACTATCAACATCACTCTCTATAGTACAAACTTTGTCCAAAATTTTATCAAACAAATCACGAAAATTTTCATTTTTTGCAACAAAATCTGTTTCACACAAAAGTTTCAAAGCATATACTCTTCAATTTTTTTGAACAACCTTTATCAATCATTCATTAGTCAATCTATCTGATTTTTTAGCTGCTTTTGACATTCATTTTTCCTTTAATATATCTTGAGCCTTATCAATGTCTCAATCAGCTTGTATAAGAGCGTCTCTACAATCTTTTAATGGTGCAAAAGTAGACTCTCTAAGACTTTTAAGTAATTGCATATCGACTGCGCCCATAATTTTATATGAAAGAATAAAATAATTTATTTTATCAAATCCTCAAGAGAAGATATTTCTTCTAAACTATCGTTTACATCAGGATAAACTTTTATATTTATTTCAAATAAGCCTATTATCCACCCACCAATTCATTTAAACAAAGCTAATGGGGATTTTTCTCATCATAAGATATCATATTTACCATTTCGTGAATTTACCACAAACAATACCCAAATACATATCATACACAACATAAACAAAAGTCAGATATACTTGATAAATGGCAAAAACATCAAGACTATACTAAACAAAACAAATAATGCAAACAAAACTGACCATCACAACGCTTGTCTAAGATGAAAATATTCAAACACACTCATCTCTTTTTTGTTGACAAACACTACTATACCAAAAAACAAGTACATCAAAATAGCTCTTTTTTTTTCTAAGCTACTTGGAACATACAAGGTGCTAATAGATCATTGCTGATCAAAAGTTTTTTTGGATTCCTGCATGTTTATTTATATTTAAGATAATATATATTTTATTACAAAATCTAAACTCTTATAACTTCACATATTTGCTATAACCAATTCGTTATCAGGATAATATCTATCAAAATTAGTTGAAGATATAATTATACGATCAATAGACTTATCTTTTGATAATTCATCTACAAAGGATCATAGCATCATACCATCTATCACAATAACCAAAGATGGCTTTTTAGAAAGCTTAGTCACTCATTTATATATCTTATCAATTCTATTAAATTTTCTTTTATAAGTTAATTGCTCTTTTTTAGTCAAAGCCAAAAAATCTTCAGAGTCANNAGTCAATAAACTTGATCATATCATTCATAGAATCAATCCTCTTCTTGAGAGTTTCAAAATTAGTCAAAAATCAAGCAGGAATTTTATAGTTGAGATAAGAAACTCAACTAGCATCTGCTAATTTAGCAAGTTCTTCATAGTACATCTTTTTTTCACACACAACTAATATCTCTTTTCATTCAGATTTAGCTTTCTGAATTTTTGATTTTGCATTTTCAATTTGAGCAATTATAGATTCAGGATCAATAATTACCAATCAATTAACAATATCAGCTCGATACTTATTAGTTTTAGGATGTGCTTCATTTTTCAAAGTACCAATATGAACCTTTGCATCAACAACTTGTTGAACAGAAACAGTCATATTTTCACTTTCTACAAAATAAATAAAGGGGTTTGGCAAAGAAATTTCAAAAAATTATTTGAAATTTACTGTAGCTCAAGCCTCTTGTAACTTTGTTTTCAAAGCTTCCGCTTCATCAAACTTTACTTTTTCTTTCAAAATAACTGGAGCTTTTTCAACCAATTCTTTTGCAGCTTTCAAGTCTATACCCAAAACTTCTTTAGCAACTTTGATAACGGCAATTTTTTGTTGACCAATCTCTGTCAATTCTACATTGACAAAATCAGATCAAGCAGCTTCACCAGCTTCATCACCACCAGCAGCAGCTCATCAAGCTACAACCATAGCAGCAGCAGTTACTCCAAATTCTTCTTCCAAAGCTTTTACAAGCTGATTTAATTCCACAGCACCCATTTCTTTAACAAGATCCATAATCTTTTGCGCATTCTTGGACAATTCCATTCTCTATACAGATTATAAAATAAATATATTTCAAAAATTTAACAACTTTATTGAGTCTGAACATTTTCTTGTTTTGGTTCTTCAGACTTTGGTTCAACAACTTCTTTAACTTCTTCTTTAATGTCCTCCTTTACTTCTTCCTTTACTTCTTCCTTTATCTCTTCCTTTGCATCTTCTTGGACTTCAGCTCAATCTCCAATTTTTTTGGATATCTGATCAAGTACTCATGCAAATCATTGCAATGGATAATTAAATAGATATGCCAATTTGGATATAAGTTCTTCTTTGGATGGAATATTAGCCAAATCATCTACATATTCTCAGTTATACCATTTCTTATCAAACCATCATCACAAAAATGAAAATGATGAAGTACTTTTAGGGTCTTTTTTATAAGCTTTCAAAAACTTGTTTATAGCCTTCAAAGGACCATACTCATCTCACTTTGCGTATAATGCAAAAACTGGTCAGTTTAAGTCTTCTATTTTGATGTCTTCATATCATGCATCTTTCAATGCTCTCAAAAATAATCTTTTTCTAATTACATTCAATTTTCATCAAAGATCCATAACTGATTTTCTGATTTTTGTAGAATCATTTACAGTGATTCCTAATTGTTGAACTATAACCAAATTGTCAGAATCTTTCAAATCCTGCAAATAATCTTTTATAAGTTCTTCTTTTTTTTGTCTCGTAATAGCCATTGCTTTTTACTATTCTTAATAAAAAAAAACCTTAGTAAACTTTAAGGCCATACCAAAAGTATAAAATAAATTATACGATAACCTAGGTAGGGAAAAGTGTTTTATACAATTATAGCAACCTACTTTCTTTGGTACAACGAGTAATATTTATATTTTTACACATCAATTGCAAGAGATTTTTTAATTCAATATTATTTATACATAAATTGAAATTTAGATAAAAAATTTTCGACACATACATCTAGCTTGATATGTGATTGATTTATAGGATTAGTCAAAGTAATTCATTGTAAACTACGACAACGACTCAGTGCCACATATGTTTGTCCATGAGCAAATATTCCATAACTCAAATCTATAATCACATTATCAAAAGTTTTTCACTGACTCTTGTGGATAGTCACTGCCCATGCCAATGTAATAGGCACCTGATTAAAAGTTCATACAATATGTGCATCCAAACGCTTTTTGCTAGGATTATATTCAAATTGTCATACTCTCCATGTATGTGTTCAGACTTCTACTTGTTCTCCATCATATATTTGTATAATGATACAATCTTTTTTGATCTTTTGGATTTTTCACAAAGTCCCATTCACCCAACGTCCATCAGGATCATTAGCCACAAACATTATCTGTGATCATTCTTTCAAATTTAATTCTACATCAGTAGGAAATTGCTTATGATTGATTTCTCATTTTATTTTAGCAACAAATTTTGTGGATGGTTTGGTAATCTTGGCCAAATATTGTTTATTTATAGTATCAACTTGCATATTGGTACCAGCCAAATATATCATTCATTCAGACAATAAAATATCTTTTGAAATACGATTATTGAGCAGTAACAAATGTTTCTCTTCCAAATTTTTGGTCCTAATTCAGTTTAAAATATCTATAAAATCCTGATCTTTTTGACGATAAATTTTTTCAAGTTCTACAAACTCCATAAAAAATCATTTTTTATTTATCACTTTTGAATCAAAAAAATATGGACTGGGATATTCTTTTTGGAAAAACATTTTTTCTGCTGATGTAACTACTGGAGACAGCTGATACAAATCCCCTATAATAATAATTTGTATACCACCAAAAGCTTTTTTGGATTCTTTGACTATCTTCAAAAATTCATTTATACAATCCATCATATCTGCCCTCACCATAGATATTTCATCTATCAATATAGCATCCAAATGTGTAAATTTGGGATCTCATATCTGATATTTAGCATCTAGTTTTGCCTTTTTGATAGTCACTGTAGGTGAAAATCCGAAAAACGAATGGATCGTAGATCATCATATATTTAGAGCCGCTACTCCAGTAGGAGCCAATACTGCGATATTTTTAGATGTGCTTTGTATAAAATGCATAAGCAAAGTAGATTTACCAGTCCCAGCCCTTCAAGTCAAAAAAATATTTTTATTGGTATTTTCCATAATGTCCAATGCCTTTTGTGCTATATTATCAAATTTTAATTTACTCATCTATCAATATTATTATAAAAATCTTATTATCAATCTGATATATAAAGAAAAAGACTTATTTGTCAAATATATTTTTGACAAATGGCTTGGTATTTTTTGAAAGCTATATTAAACCTTCTAGTATGCTACGATGTATAAAATATGTCGTATTGTATATTTATATCCCTT
>DJVF01000029.1 GCA_002441085.1 Patescibacteria group bacterium UBA6263 | reverse complement strand
CCACACTTACGCTTCCTCGATTTAAAAGATTACGGACGAAACATATTTATAAAAAATAATTTCACAATAATTACACAATTATTTCACTTTAAAATAACTTTCAACGACTTGAAACCGCTTATAACAAAATAAATATTCAACATTTATCATTTAAAATTCAAAGAAGTGCTTTTAGTTTGAGATATCCACATTACATCACGTTCCAAAGATAAAATTATATCTTGAATCAAAAATTTTATCGAACAAAATCCTGATCAAAAAAATATAATTTTTATGTGAGATTACGTATACCATTTTTCGTACGATAGAAATTCTATATTGGAACTATACAATTTATTTTTACAACTTTTTGAAGACTGAAAAAACATTTATATTTTAGCTTGAAATCACGATCGATTATGAACATCTTTTATTTATCAAGAAGCCATGAAGGCTTTTGATATAATCAATAATCTCTCCAAACAAAACGAATGAAAATTGACTTTTATAACCAACCCCACTATAGAAAATATTGAAGGTAAGGATATATTATTTTTACCATTTATGCTAGATTCCAAACCAATTAATTATCCCAATCCATTATTCCAACAACTATCCCAATCCAACAACAAAAATGAACAATTTTCCTGATATATCAATCAATTACTAGAAGATTTTATAGCACAAAATAATGATCTAATTGTAATTCATCACTATTACATCAACAATACAATTTTTCCATGACAAAGATCTAGATTTTATTACAAAGATATTGCTCTAAGTGAGAATTTTTTGAAAACCCCAAATATAAGATTGATATCATGACATCTCCACCAGTCTTTTATCAAAGATAATTATTTATGTACTGGTAGCGTATGGTCAACTAGCTCACTAGAACTCAATCAGAATAAATTTTTGTTTAATTATAATCCACAAAATCATGAGATAATGGCCAGTTTCTTAAATATCAATCCATATATTCTCATAGAAAACAAATGAGTAATTGATGAAAATATATTATTGCAACATATACAAGAAATCATACAAAAAAATAAAAATAATTTTGAAACAAATGATTTATGGAAAATTCAATTTCAACAAATTGATCAATATAAATTGGAAAATATAAGTTTAAGTATAAAAGTTGAAGAGATAAATTATGAAAATATCCAAGATTATATAGATACCAATCTACTAAACAAAATCCAAGATCTAAAACTCAAAAAAAATCTACAATCAGTTGGAGAATTGTTAAAAGACTTTTCTATATCTACGGAAAATCTCAAAATCTGATTTAATGATCGAAAATCTATACTCCAAGAATATATAAAAAGCAAATTCTGATCAGATTATCCAAATTACGAAAAAATACTCAAAGAACTAAAACTTACTTAGATAAAAAACTTAAAATAAAATTTTAATATTGACTTTTACTAGTAAAAGCTTATTTTTATAAAAAATAAAAATAAAACCCATGCGACAATTAAGAATTACAAAATCAATAACAAACCGCGAAACTCCTTCTTTAGATAAATATCTTCAAGATATAAGCAAAGAAGAGTTAGTTAGTGTGGCTCAAGAAGTCGAACTAGCACAGCGAATAAAACAAGGCGACAAAATTGCTTTGGAAAAACTTATTCGTGCAAACCTTCGATTTGTTGTTTCGGTTGCAAAACAATATCAGAATCAGGGATTGAGTCTTCCCGACCTTATTAATGAAGGAAATCTTGGTCTGATCAAAGCTGCACAACGCTTCGATGAAACCAGAGGTTTCAAATTTATATCTTATGCTGTATGGTGGATTCGTCAATCAATACTACTTGCAATCTCCGACCAAAGTAAGATAATTAGATTGCCACACAACCAATTAACAAATTTAAACAACCTCAAAAAAGTAATTAACAAATTTGAAACACAATTTGAAAGAGTACCCAACGATGAAGAGTTAGAAAATCTAATGGGGATGAAATCCTCAAAAATAGAAACAATCAGACAAAACATGGTTAAATTTGTTTCTACAGATGAACCAACTGATTCAGAAAATCCAGGAACTACTTTCATGGATAATTATCAAGATCCTGAAGCAGAAACTGATAGAGATATAAACACAGAGTTTATGAAAAAAGAGATACAAAAATCTCTATCGAAAATCAGTCAAAAAGAAGAAGACATAGTAAAACTATACTATGGAATAGGTGTTGATTATCCAATGTCACTGGAAGAGATAGCACACAAGTTTGCTATGACCAGAGAAAGAGTAAGGCAGATCAAGGAAAAAGCCTTAAAAAGATTAAGATACAACAAAGAAAATAAACATCTAAAATACTATTTATAGTATACAGACCTATCTAGTTATTATTAGATAGGTTTTTTTATATAATTAAACTAAGTCAATAATTATTTGAAGAATAAATCACAAAAACAAATCATAACAAACGATATATTTGACAAGATTTTAATGCTCAGTATACTATAATATAATTATTTATTATAAATAAAAATAAAATGATAAATTCTTCAGACATTATAAATTACAAAAAAATTGGCTTCGATTGACAAAAATACATAGATTTACAAAAAGAAAAAATTCTAGAAAGAATATCAAAATTTTCCAATTGAAGATTATATTTAGAGATTGGTTGAAAATTTATCTTTGATTCACATGCAGCCAGAATACTTCCATGATTTATACCAGAATCCAAGAAAGTGATTTTTCACTCTATCAGAGATCAAATTGAAATACTTTTTTGTGTAAATTCACAAGATATAATAGAAAACAGACAGTTAAGCAATCAAGATATAGATTATTCAAGCTATGTACTTACAACTCTTAAACAAATAGAAAAATCAGTTGGAGTTAGACCTCACCTCGTAATAAACAAAATAGACACACAAAATATGTTTGATATTATATTAAGTTTTGAAAGAGAATTTCAAAGAGAGTGATACAAAGTACGAGAAAGATACAAAATAAATTGATATCCAAACAATACCGATTTTATACTCAGCGAAGATTGATTCTGAAATGACGATCATATACCTCTAACAAAAAATTTAATTTTAGTGACATGAGCAGCTTCTAGTAGCTGAAAAATGTCTACATGCCTATGACAAATATATCTAGATCATGAAATATGAATAGAATCTTGATATGCAAAATACGAAACATTCCCAATTTGGAGCATAGACATCAATCATCCGATAAATTTAGCTTATGAAGCGGCAACTGCTGATATATGAGATTACAATTGCATAGATCAATTTTATCAAAAAGCTTATTGAAAATCTGCAGTCAACTACAATAGAGATATGGAAGCTTTTCATATAGTTATATGAATCACAAAACAAATTATCAAACATACAAACTTTATGTGAACTTACAAATCTCCTACTGATATGGGGATTTCAAATGCATGATTTGCAATCACAGATGATCAAATCACAAGCATAGCTTCTCTACAAGAAATCACAAGAAGAAAATTACGATACCAACAAATGCTTGATAGAAATGAGTGAAATATTAAATGGATCCAAAAATGTGATGAACTAGAAAAAAAATGTATAGATTATATCAAAGCAAAATGATATAATTTACAGTTATGTTTACAATAAAAATTAGTATTATATATTATATAAGATCATTTGATATTTTAGCTTGAGCTCAGTGAATCAAAGGATTATAGTAACGAAACAATAGACTTATAAGTTCTGATGTTTTTAATTTTTCTGATATTATTCACATAGAAGCAAGTCAATCCATTATCAAATTGACCCTAGTCTCCAACATATTTTTTCATTTCAAAAAAGACCTATATTTTTCTACTATTTTTTCTACGCTATCTTTGGTATTGAGTATATCCAATAACTTTACTCGCCAAGATTTATTTATCTGATTAGCATCTTGTTCTCCATTATAATAAGGTACAACCAAATAAAATTCTTTTACATAAATCAATCATTGTTTAGAATCTATATCTTCAAGAAAAGATACATACTCCTCTCATTGTTTATGCAGGACTATATTATCTATTTGATCCAAATTTCATTTTACATATTCAAGATAATTTGATAAATCTAGATATGTATTACGGATTATAATTTGTATTGGGAATGACAGTCCATTCAAAAACCTTTTGTATTGTTCAAGTATAATTTGCTGTTCATCAAAATTTCTCAAATCTAGATTCAAACCAGAAACTTTCAAAATAGTCCTCAATCATCCATCTTTCAATATAATAGTATCATTTTTGATTTCAGATATTGGCAACATAGTCTCCGTATTAAACAGATTTTCTCATTTATTTTTTTGAATTTCATTTTGTTCTCATAAATCAAATAGCATCTTTTATTTGTAAATAAATTAAATTTTGGTTTGATAAACATCAAATATAAAACTAACTATCAGCCAAGACAGTCACATAACTGCCAATGCTATAAATACTCCAATAAGTATTTTTTTTGCTTTTGCAACTCACTCTTCTTGTTTTGTAAAAAAAATCATATAAAAAGAATATATAATCAATATCAAAGAAACAAAAGAAACCAAACCAAGCACCATATTCAATACCATCTTTACATAATATTCAGCTTTTCTATTTCCAGCATATTCCTCACCATCCAAACCAAATAATTCAAACAAACTATTCAAGACACTATTAGTAGGCTGTATAGCCTCAGTTTTGATTATTTTTCAAATATTTACTTCTTGATCATTTACTGAGTTGGTCATATCTGTATCATAAGGAAAATTATATTGTGCATTTACTGACACAAAAGCCAAACCAAATATCAAACTCAATAATCCTAATTTTATAAAACTTTTCATCTAATATATTTTTAACTAAAAGATACTATTATCCAAAATATAAATGATACTATCAACCAACTCAATCAAACTCATACCAAGGCTATTATAGCAAACTTAAGTCACTTAAATCAAGTTTTATATTGAGTATCATTACCTGCAGCAGTCAACATCAAAAATCCATGATATATAAGATAAATCAACGCTATCAAAGATAATAAGCCCAAAGCATAATTTATAAGATTTTTTATAATTTGCATTGTACCATTCATAGCAGTCTCATGATCAGTTATAGATCATGGATTGATAACTCATATCAATTTTTGATCAGGATTGTTATCATCATTTGCATCTACTACTTTTCCAATTCATTGTCTTACAGGATCTATAATAGGGTTATTATTATCATAGACATCCAAAGCCAAATCTGAATCAACATTCAATATAGTATTGTCACTACCAAGATACAATCATTGTCCCCAAACATTAGTAAATATTACCACATTTCAAACAATCAAAAATAATACAGATATATAATAAAATATTTTTTTGTTCATCAGATATATAAATTTATAAATATATAGTACTAGCTAATTATAAACACAAAGATATATTTTGCAAATTTTAGGCTTGAAAAAAGAGGATTATTTTGTATATACTCAAATAATATAAGATAAATATAGTTGACAATTTTATGTTTTAATACAAAATAATAATGAAAAAAAATCTATTTCTATTATTTGCAGTATATTTTTTTGTCATACAATCTTTTGTAGCATGATTTTTATGGAAAGAAAACAATCTTTTTGCTTTATGAATAATAAATTTATGAGTAATTTTTATCATAGTATTGGGATATAGTTATTTCGAAAAATTCAACAAAAAAGCTCACGATGAAGATACCGTTTCATTCAAAAAAGAAAGAGAAGCTGTATTGTCACAAAAGCCACACACCCCCAAAAATCACAAAAATAAAACATTTTGGATTAGTTTTTTGGTATGAATTATTGCGTTTTTTCTTTTGGAATGATACCTACTATCCAGCAAAATTATAATCTCATCTGGAATCGCATTTATAATTTTTATAATATTTTTTTATACATCCAAATCTCACAAACATAATAAGTTTTTGAAATTATGGTCTAGTAAAGTTTATATTATAATATTTATAATATGAATTATTATAAGCTGATTCGACACTACTATACCATGACTCAGACAAGAAACAGCAGTATGATGTATAATAAATTTGGTTTCCAACTCATGAAAATATACAACCCCCAAAACAGTTGAAAAAACAAAAGTAGATTCAACTCAAACAGATATTGAATACAATACAAGTGATTGAAACACACAAGATCAGATAATAGAAACATGATATGTTATTAGTTGAGATAGCACATCACAGCCAATATCAATTATAAACAACCAAAACTTAAATGATAACTATCTTTATACTTGAGAACTGACTATATTGGAAGCTATCAAATATCTAATTGATCAAAATAATATTCCTCTAGATACTAGACAAAACACCAAATTTACATACATTTCATATCAAAATCCAGATTATCCATATTTCAAGACAGCTCTTAGCAAAAGAATGATCTGAACCAATACCAATCCAGACAAAAAAATTATATGCCAAACATATATAGTGATGAAATGATTAGCTGAGTCTTGGGAAATAGTCAATACTTGAGATCCTCTAAAATCTTATCGAGACAAAGCATCACAATTATCCAAATTAAATTGATGTGAAAAAAACAAATATGTTACATACCAAAACCTATAACAAATATATAATTAAACAATAAAATTAGATTTTATTGAAAAATTGCACCAGATGTGCAATTTTTTTATAAATATAAATCATATTATAACATATATATGCCAAATAGCAACATAACAAAACAAAAAATCCTCACTCTATTTGTCTATCAAAATGATTTAAAATATAATTGATACATATCACATTTAAATATAAAAACATAGATGACAGATATAAACAAAAATAATAAACTAACAATATCGAAAATATTTCAAAGAATTTTTGGAGTATGAGTTTTTTTACTATTATTTTTGGGAATCAATCAACAATACACATATGCACAAGAAACTGCTGTCGATTGATCTACACAAACTACATCACAACAAACCCTAGAAGATAGTTTACAAAAAACCAAAGCAGTTCTAGATCTAGTATTAAAAAGTATTTATATGTTATCTCGACCACTTCTAGTAATAGCATGAAATGCTATGGATAATTCATTAGTTTACTGATCAGTATTTCATCTAGACTTACCACTACGACAGTTTTGGAATATTATGAAAAATTTCGCCAATTATGCTCTTTGATTCGTTTTGTTATATCATATACTCAAAAGTCTCTTCACACGAAAATGAGTCTGAAATATCAACGATGCAAATACTCCACTATGAATAATCAAAAAAATTTTGATAGCTGGTGTCCTTATACAAGCTAGTCGATTTATGGTATCAGCAATAGTAGACATTTCTACTGTAGCTACATATTCTATATGATGAATGCCCCTAACCATATTAAAAAATGACAATAATGATGAGAATAGCATATGAAACCAGCAAATATTATGAGTCAGTTCTACTATCAATATATGAAACAACACTCAATCTGATATTTTAGATGACATTACAACATATCGGACATATTGAGACGAGACTTTATACAAAATAGCCAATTGTAGACTCTGAAGTGGCGAAAATTGAAAATATATAATCTGAAAAGAAATCAATTTTGTATTATCATGAACTCAATCTATCAAACTAGAAAAAGATATGTGTGTTTTACGATGAGCAATATATAGATTCAATGAATTCCCAGAGCTAGAAATTGAAACAACAAACCCAACATACAAAAGAACTTTAGATCTTATAATAGCAGCAAATCCAACTCTAACATGATTTGCTGAATGTTGATTTATCATACCTATTTATTGACAATATCAATATTCTTGATGAGTAGGTTGTAATGAAAACAATCCACCCACTTTTTTACCTATAGCAGATTTTTGATATGAATGATGAAAAACCCGATTAAAATCCATTACATGAACCACAGTATCTACTCTCATAGACAGGTCTAAATGATTTGTATGACCCCTAATCACTATATATTCTAGCGCATTAAACTTTAGTCAACTCAACCAATCTCAAAGCTCCGCAAGTTCAATTACTTTTGGTATAGTTTTGGAATTTGCTATCAAAACCATTATATGAGTTATGCTAGTTTTACCCATATGAGCATTAGCCATTATTATGGTAGCTAGGATATGAATACTATGGATGATTATAGCTTTTATACCCATAATTATTATAGATCACGTCTTGTTAAGCAAAAAAATCAGTGGTCAAATTAAAGCATTGGATATCTCCAATATAATCAAAATCATTTTTGCTCCAGTACTTGTAGTATTTGGGCTGAGTATATCTTTGATATTTATGAGTACATTGACCAACACCCTCAAACAATATCAACCAGACCCCACAAACCCCACTGCAAAAATAGGAAATCAAAGAGTTATGGAATGATTTTGATTCACCAAAGATACCAACGATACTCCATCAGAGTGAGAGTGTCACACAATATTATCAATGCGAAGGATATGTACCAATCTCCAAATATGATGATGATTGGATAATATTTCTTATTTTTTGATCAATATATTTGGTATAGCTATTATGTGGAGTCTACTATTTTGGACAATTTCAATGACATGAAATATATGAGAAAAAGTCTGAGCTTGGACCAAGAAAATTTGAGAAGATTTTGCATGAAATATACCAATTGTGCCAGTGCCTTGAGCTGGATTTGTCTGAGCCAAACATATAGGATGAACTGGTTGATTGATTGATAGAAAAGCCAGAGATATAGAAACAAAAATGAACCAAGCAAATACAGACAAAATAGCAAATTTTATGTGAAAGTGAAAAGATCAAGATTCAGAAAATAAATGAAAAGACAATACACAAGTACAGTCATCAACAATATCACAACAAGAAATTGCTAAAATCACAGACGAAATGAATAGAACAACAAATACAAAAATAGATGAATCTACTTTAAAAAATCTAGTATCTACAGAAACCCAAAAACAATTAGAAGAAAAAGATATATCGATTACTCAATGGATACAACAACCAGAAAATATCAAATTGCTATATGAAAAATTTAAAGAACAAAACAAAGATTTAGATAATAACGCTCTAAACCAAAAATTCCAAACAACCTTGGATATAAAATTTGAAAACATCCAATTTATCAAAGATTACAAAGAAAAATTTAATAGAAAAGAGATACCAATAGAAACTATTATAACTGACTTAAACAATAAATTATTAGAAGCTCTTGTAGTTATACCATTAAACGAAATTATAGAATATAGTGACAACAAAAAATACAAAATAAAGAAAAAAGATAATGGCACATACGAAAAAGAAGATATAGCACCAACTACATAATTTTACATATAACCATATAATGAAGCCCCAAGCTCCCAAAGCAAATCAAACAAAGAAGATCACAAATACTCTCAAATTGGTATCAGCTTTTTTGATTTTGGGATTTGGATTTGTATGATTATCTTGGGCTAGCGATGCTTGATCACAAAAAATGGATGATTTGGCTCAGTGGACACATTTTATAGTTAGTTTTTTGTCTCGATGATGGGTAATATTAGCCAACCTAGCAGGCAAATTGATGTCCAATGATATTATATATTGATCTTTTATGAATCTAGACGTATTTATACGAAAGACTCGAAATATTATGAAAAACTTTGCCAATTATACTCTATGATTTTTATTTTTATATATGATTATACAATCCATCATAAAAAAAGATTCTGTCACAGATATAATCAAAAAAAAGATAGTATGATTTGTCGTGGCAGGAGTACTTATACAAGCTAGTCGATTTCTATTTGCTGCTGTCATAGACATAGCTACTATATCAGTCACTACTATATCTAGTATACCCTCACAAATATTACAATCAGATATATGACTCCAAAGAAAACTAGCACAATTAAATGCCGAAGCATGAGTATCCATACCATCTACATGAACCATCAAGACATGACGACAACTTTCATTCGATCCAAACAAAAAATTACAAACCAATCAACAATACATCACTATCAAACAGATCCCATTACAACAAGAGATTACCCAAGAAAATTATTTGGACATGATATTACCTAGTTACAATACTATTTCTTGACCATTATTATTTTTTGGTACATCTATATTCAAATTCCAAGATTACTCTATACCAAACCCAGAAACCAGTGATAGTTGGAAACGATTAATGGAATTCTGATTAAATTTGATAATTATACTGATATATTCGATAGCTATGTTGGGATTAGTTATAATCAATTTTTTTAGAATATTTTTTCTACGAATAGCTATAATCTTTTCGCCATTTATTATAATCATTTCAACCAACGTAATAGATAAATCCAAAATAAAATTTCTCGAAGATATTTCTATAGGCAAGATACTCAGTCTCATATTCAAACCAGTTATATTTATGGCATATATATCTATAATGATGATTTTTGTAATATGAGTCAAAGCCATACTCGTACCTATGTCATGATGAGATGTCAATCTCAATGACGAAGTCATCATAAATTCTAAACAGACAATAAATACTTCAGATATCAAATCATATGACTCATCTATCCAATCCAATTGAATATTCGATTTTTCTGTCAATTGAGCCAAAAATAGCTTAGCAGATCTGATTGTAGCTGCTTTTACATTATTTTTGATGCGATTTTTATTAAAAGCTGCCTTATCATCTTGATCTGGAGTCAAATTTATAGATGACAAAGTCAAATCTATGACAGATTCCACACAAAGAATTGCATGACAGATACCTATAGTCCCTATAGCATGATGAATATGAGTAAATTCAGTTTCATGACCAGGTTGATTAGTTTCTCAAATAAAATGATCTATTTCATCCAATATGGATAAAGAAAATTTGGAGAAATTGCAAAAAGCATTCCCGTGATTATACAAAGACAACTGAATTAATTATGACTTAGAAGCTGCAGCCAAATCAACAGATTCAACTGCCTTTTGGACTAAATTAAAATCTCATGCAAACTCAACAAAATGATGAATATCTTATAGCGACACATCCAATGGGCGACAAAATTCAATGAATACTCGGTTTAACAAACATAGAGATACTGATAAAGACTTACGAAATCGAGATGACGTCACAAGTATAGATACTTTTATAGAAAAAAATTATGTAAAAATACACACAGAGATGTGATGAACAGATTCTGCACCAGAAAATGTAACACAATTTAAAGCTAAAACATATTGAAAATAATAAACATTACTCATATCTCAGCATAAGTTTTTGAACTTGAATAAATCATCAATCTAATTATATTGATATTTGGATTTATTTTTTGTCCTATCCAAATGACTTATACTACAAGTAAAAAGTTTTTGTATATGCTGATAATCTCGATTTCTACCTTAATTTTACTAGTATCTACTGTAGTGGCATACAACCCTAGTTCTGGAGACACACAACAATTAAACAATCTCCAAACACAATTAAATCTCATCATATCATGAAACAATCAGGATTTGCGAAATTTTTTTTATCAAATCAAAAATCTACAACAAAAATTTAGCAACAACCCTAGATTGGACTATATGCTCAACCATCTCAAACAAGATCTATATACCAAATTATATACCCAAAAAACACTAGCCAAAATACAGTCCCAAGCTACCAAACAACAATTTGTAGAGCAATTCTCTCCCAATATATCTATAGATACAGATGTAGTCAATTCATGTACATGACGATACAACACACTAGATGATATCAGTTTTGCATACAATTTTCCTACCGCATTGACTATAGCTACTCGATACAAAGAGACTACTTGTTGATATTATTTGCCTATCCATCCTACATATGGATCCAATTGACCATTCCAAATTATCAGCAAAAACTATTGAACATGACCCATCACAGAACCAATATTTATCCAATCTGTGATAGACTTTATAGAGTTTAGCAAAGCCAAACATATCCAATACAAAACCAGATTGTGAATCAATCTGACTTATACTTGATTCGAACGGACTTGACTCATCAATCATGGAGCATTGTACAATTGAGCTAGAATCACATGAAACTTTGAAAGTTGATACATTGCCCTACCAAACAATCCTAAATATTTATACGATTGATATTGATTAGAATATTCATGAGTTACTAGATACTGACTCATACCCAAATTTATAAAAATCTTAGATCGAGAACTCCAAAATAAATATTAATCCACAATGTCATTCCGGCGAGGTTTTTTGCAGCCGGAATCTTAAACTTTTAACTATAAATTATAAACTAAATAAATGCCAAACAAAAAAAATAATTTGGAACAATTCTTTGGACAAGAAATAGTCTTTCAATGAGTCAAGACCAACAATCTCAAAGATATAGATATCACATTCCCCAAAAACCAAATTATCACAATTACATGAGTTTCTTGATCTGGTAAATCTTCTCTAGCTTTTGAAACTATATACAAAGAGTGACAATTTAGATATATAGAATCTCTCAGTTCTTATCTGAGACAATTTTTCAATTTATGAGAAAGACCAGATATAGACTATTGCTCATGATTGTCCCCAGCCATAGCTATAGAACAAAACAAAAAAGCATGAAACTCTAGAAGTAGCGTAGGTACTCTCACAGAGATAGATGACTATATGAGATTATTATTTGCCAAACTTTGAGATATATATTGTTATAGTTGCTGATGACTCATACAACCACAAAACACAGACCAAATATTACAAGAAATACAAAAAAAATATTCTGACCAAAAAATATATTTGATCAAAGAGACATGAAATATAAAAAGTGCCAACGAACTGAATGAATTCACCAAAAAAAATAGAAACAAAGTAGAGAAATGAAAATGATTCACTCGTTATCTGCTAATGTCAGAAAATACTCCCAAAATTTCCAAAAAAGATCAGACCGCCAACAACCTCGATCCTATAGAATACTTTTATCTAGAGACGCCTAATGTCCCTAATCAATATTTTCCTATAAACATATATGGTATATATGATCGTATCACCATCAACAAAGAAAAACTCTCTAGACTCAAAGAAGATATCATCAAAATACTTGGAGAATCAAATAAATTTGGAATATATATCATACAAGAAGCCAAAACAACCAAAACAAAAAAGTCATTGCAACAATGAAATATTTCTCGATTTACAGACAAAATGTATTGTCCTACATGCAATATCACATATCCAGAATTTACTCCACAACATTTCTCTCCCAATCGCGCAGAATGAGCTTGTAATGCATGTCACGGTATATGAGAAGTTTTGCAAGTAGATTTTGAAAAAATATTAGACCCTTATAGCACATATGACAAGGCTATACTCCCACGAAGAGACTCTAATTTTGGACAAGCAGTTCTCAAAAAAATAGCAGAAAAATATAACATAAATACACAAAAATTATGGAAAGATCTACCAGAACGATTTTTGCATGTAGTTTTATACTGAGATGAAGAACTTATTAGAGTCAATAATTGATGAAAATATACTAGTATGTATTACAAATGAATAGAAGATATTATCAAGGATCAATATATCAAATGATTACTAACAGTAGATTTTCAAGCTATGTTACAAATGAAAACATGTCCTGAATGCGAATGATCCAAACTCAAAAAAGAAAGTTTAAACGTTTTTTTGACATTAACCAAAACTCCAAAAAAATCTGAATCACAATTCAAGTACAATATATCATATCTACAAAAGATACCCATGAAAGATATCATTGATATATTAGAAACTTTCAAATCAAAATCTTCCAAACCACTCAATCTTATAGAAAGAATCACCAATCCTTTGTTAGATAGAATCAAAACCATCCAAGATCTATGACTAGGATATTTAATGCTAAATAGATGAATAGATACTCTATCTGGCTGAGAAATCCAAAGACTTAGATTAGCTAAACAATTATGAAACAAACTTACAGGAATTATCTATGTCCTAGATGAACCTACAATCTGACTTGATCAAAGAGAAATCATCAAAGCAATCAATTCCATCAAAAAACTCAAAGAAATATGAAATACCATAGTAGTAGTAGAACACAACGAAGAATTTATCAAAGCATCCGATCGAGTAATAGAAATATGACCATGAGCTGGAGATTTTTGATGAGAAGTGACCTTCAATGGACCATACAAAGATTTTCTAAAATCACAAACCCTCACAGCTCAATACATAAACTGAGAAAAAAAAGTTTCAGTAAAATTTGATCACAAACCAACAAACAAACAAATAAAGATCAAAAAAGCCAGCAAATACAACCTACAAAACATAGATGTAAATATCAGTTTATGAAGCTTCACTATCATTACATGACCATCTGGAGCATGAAAAACTACATTGATGTATACTACATTATTTAGATTTCTAAATGAAAAACAAAAATTCATTCAGTCATATATTAGACTACAAATGCTCAAAAAATGACTCAGTCGGGAAGAAATTATTTCAGCTCCTGTAATACGTACACAAGAGTATTCTCACTTTGAGAATCTTGCTCTACAAGAGTTTTACAAGGATCTATGAGTAGATACTATAATCTGATATGACCAAATCAAAAACACAATATACGTAGATCAAACTAGTATAGGCAAGACTCCCAGATCATGTCCATCTACATTTATTTGAGTTTTTGATAGTATTAGAAACCTTTTTGGAGGCACTACCGAAAGTAAATATTTGTGATTTACTCCTAGTTATTTTAGTTTCAATTCTGACAAATGAGCATGTCCAGCCTGTCAATGATATTGATACAAAAAAATAGAATTACAATTTCTACCTGATACTTACGTAGCCTGTGATTTATGTAAATCCAAAAGATACAAAAATGAAATATTATCAATCAAACGACGCAACAAAAATATATCTCAGATTTTGGAAATGTATGTATCAGATGCTTTAGAATTTTTTAAAGAAATAGACCATATCCACAGAGATTTGCAACTTATGGTAGATATATGATTGGGCTACCTCAAAATGTGACAACCAGCACACACACTATCATGATGAGAGAGTCAAAGATTGAAATTGGTCAAACATTTACTCAAAGATTATAGATGACACACAGTATATTTCTTGGATGAACCCACAGTATGATTACATCCCAACGATATAGAAAAGTTACTCAAAGTTCTCAAAGAATTCCTCAAAAATTGAGATACAATACTCATGATAGAACACGACAAAAGTATATTAAAATTTGCTGATCATATTATCAAATTGGAAGATGGATTCCTAATCAAATAAATTTTATAAACAAGCTAAAAAATCACAGTAAAACTACCAGCTACAGTCTCTTTGAATGTAGGCTTTTTAATTATTATCTTCAAATCATAATTTCATTTTCTTCCATTTCATTCGATAGTATAGAATTTATCAGCAACTTCTTCATCAAATTCAAAAAAATACTCCAAAAATGGGTATATACTACCACTCATAGAATGCAAAAAATTTACTAAAGCAAATTTTAGTTGTAAAGAAGTATAATTAGTATCTAAAAAAATATCTTCAAAATTATGTCCGGATATAACTAAATTGTCAGATATAACATTTTGTTCATCTGGATCAATAGAACTACTATCAAAAATATTTTTTGAATCTCCAAATACTATCCCTGATCACATATTGATATTTGTTTCTCTTATCATTGTATCTCATTCCAACACAGCCCTTTGTGTACCATAATAAGCCACTACCTGATTTGGCATTACAAAAAATTGAGATCAAAAGTAATTACCTCTAAGTGATCGATCCACTATTGCATCATTATACAATTCATCCTCATCTGCATCACAAAAATCTCAAAAATCATCATCACACAATTTTCCAAAAGTATCTTCTATTTTGGTAGGCAATCTAAACTCTCCAGATATGTAATTTCAACCATAACCTAATCTATAGCTACCAGTCAAAGAATATCAACTCTCTATACCAGAATTATCTATACTCAACAAAAATGTCTCCACTCATCTATAATCCAATTTATTGTAATTCATAGATCAAGTTCACGACAAGTCTTTATCTACATTTCAATCTAATAACTTTGGTATTCTTTTGGTTCTAGAATCTATACTCCAAAGCAATCAATTATTTTTTTCAAATCATATCCTAAATCATTCTAATATCAAATCACTCTCTTTGCCAAAAGCATTCTGATCCAACCATCCGCCAGATCACACAAATCATGGTCATCTATATTTCAATACAAGCTGACCTCTTTCTATTGCAGAGATGGCTCCATAATAAGCTGTATTATAATTTGTAATATCTCCAAAAGTAGCAAAAAAAGGAGTAAATATAGAATATATACTAGATAGTATAGCTAATCAGGTGATGATTATAAGTATTACAAAAGCAAGTAACATAAAATATTAGAAAACTATAAATCAAACTCTATATTGGGAGCTCAACATTTACTACAATACTGATAACTATGTGGATATTGTTGTCCACATTGCTTACATTTTATTTTTAATTTTTCTCAGCATTTTATACAACAGTCATATTCTTTGGGATTAAAAGTTCCACAATTATAACAAGAAATCATATTCAATGCACAAGATTCTCTCCAAGGTATATTATCTTTTTTATAAGAAACGGGTCTTATTATGATATACAAAGGCAAGCCAATCAAAGGAGAAAAAATAGTAACCAAAACAATACTAACTATTTGCAACAAAATATTATTTGTTCTAGATCATATATCTTTACCAACTCGTATTATACAAATGATCCACAAAAATATAAAAAAAGATATCAAAACTATAAAAAAATCTTTCAATCAACCGGCATTGTTTATATCTATATAGGGAATATTGTCTGATAAAATATTAAACATTTATATAAATTAATATAAATAAAAACTATGATATAGATTTTCTGATTATATCTATTGAACCAGTATATTTTTTCAAGTCTTTGAGTAGAAATCATATTTTTGCAGGATTCAAAACTAAAGATTCTATATCCAATATTTCCATTCAATTTTCAGAATTCTTAGTTCTAAGTTCTGAAATAGAAAAATTTAATTCCGAAAAAACAGACATAATATCAAGCATTCATATATATTTATTCAATATTTTGATTTTTAATACAAACTTATATTCATTATTATCTTGTCCATTCCAATGAGCCTCCAATAAATTATCAAAAGATATAGTTTTGAGAGCTTTACAATCCATTTTGTGTATCTTCAATCCAAACTTTGATGATTTAGCTATTACTTTATCTTCCGGTTTAGGTTTACATTCAGGACAAAAAGTACAATTCAAGAAGGTATTATTATCTACTATAATTTGAGAATCCAAAAAGTTAGATTTTTCTACTTTGGTACTTACAGGCTTTATTTTGTTTGAGATAAAGAAACTAGGATAGGCAAATTTTATTATATTATGATAAGTATCTTTTTTTTCAAAAACCAACAAAAGCCTTTTTTCCAATTCGTTTTCGTCAATTATTTTGTTTATCTTATCTTTGTCAGATTTATAAATAGGCAAACCAATTGATTTTAGTTCTCTATTTAATCATTGAATGCTAATATTTAAACGTTCTCTTTTTTCTTGTAATCTAATAAATCTCAAAAGTTGAGTTTTAGCTGTGGGAGTACGCAAAAATTCTAACCAATGTTTATTAGCAGAATATTTATTTCTAAAAATATTTATATGTATTACGTCTCCATTTTTGGGAATATAACTTATCGGCTTGATTTCTCGATTTACCAAAGCATTTTTAAATTTCAATCCAATTTCTGAATGTATATTAAAAGCAAAATCAAGTACAGTAGCTCAACTAGGTAATTCTACGACATCTCACTGTGGAGTATATATAAATATTGATTTTTGCAATACTTCTATATTTAGCTCATTTTTGAAGCTTTCCTTTTCATCAGATGTTTTGTATGCGTCTACAATACTTTTCAATTTTTTGATCCATTGAGATTGTTGTTGAGATACAGATATAGATTCGTTTTGTTCACTATAGGCAAAGTGTGCCGCTACACCAAATTCAGCAATATCATCCATTTCATAAGTTCTGATTTGTATCTCCACAGGAAAACGAAACATTCATAATACTGTAGTATGTATACTCTTGTATCAATTAAATTTTGGGACTGCTATATAATCTTTTATTTTTTTAATCAAAGGAGTATAATTTTTGTGTATTACTCACAAAACCATATAACAATCTCCGACGCTTTTTGTTATCACTCTATAACCTATAAAATCCATTACAGATGATAAATCATTAGTCTGATATTTTTTTTGTAATTTTTCATAAACTCTATAAGGACTTTTTATCCTTCATTTGACCTCAAAATTATCGACTCATTCTTTGACTAACATGTTTTTGATTGATTTTATTCATTTTTCTGTATATTTTTCTCATTCTCCAAGATATTTTTTTAGATAATTCAATATTCTATCAAATTCCAATGAATCTAAAACTTTAAAAGATCAGTTTTCCAAATAAAGTTGATAATAATACAGTCCAAGTCTTTTAGCTATTGGGACATATATTTTCAATGTTTCTTCTGCTATTTTGTATCTTTTTTCTATACTAGGATGATAATGCAAGGTCTGGATATTGTGTATACGATCTGCCAATTTTATAAAAATCACTCTCAAATCCTGCGCCATAGCAAGAAAAGTTTTTTTCAATGTTTCCAATTGCCTATCTTCTCATTTATATTTTATCTTGGAAACTTTGACCAATCATTCACATATATTAGCTACTTCATCTCAAAATTCTTTTCTGATTTGATCATAAGTTATAGGAGTATCTTCTATGACATCATGCAATATACACGATTGTATAGAATATAAATCTGGCTTGATTTGCATCAAAAACTGCGTAGATCTCAAAGGATGTATAATATAAAGTTCACCAGATAGTCTAGTCGCTAAACCATGAGCATTTTTTGCAAATTCATAAGCTTTTTGTATTTGTTTGAGCTTGTCCTGGGATAAATATTTAGAAGCTGAAAATATAATCTCATCAACTATAAATTGAGGATCTTTGTCTAAAACTGGTTTATATTCAAAAAACTCATTCAATTGTCTTATATCCATAACTCTATTGTATCATAAATACAACTAAGTTAAGCAAATAAACCCAATTTTCAATCTAAACTTCCCAAAGTACATTTTCTCTTTTAAACCTTGCATTTTTATAAATATTATATATAGATTACTACGATTTAGAATAACTAATATTTATGCTAGAAAAAACATTAATAACAAACTTTCTAGAAAAAATAAAATTGGAATTTCCTCATTTCAAAAAAGATTTTTCATCCATACAAAAAGCATGTAGACTAGCATTACAAGCACATAAATGACAAAAAAGAAAATATTCAGGTTGACCATTTTTGGAACATCCTATCAAGGTAGCATTATTGTCAGCCAAAAGATTCAATGATTCCAAATTGGTAATAGCTAGTATACTACACGATACCGCAGAAGACAACCCCAAAATTAGTCTAGCAAAAATATACAAAGAATTTGGATATGAAATATGATTTATTGTCGATTCTGTTACAGACACTTCAAATAATTTTTGGTGAGATACAAATACAATATTAAATGACAAAATAGAAAAGATATTATATTGATGAATCAAAAACATCAAATGTATACTACTCAAACTAAATGATAGAGAAAACAACATAAGTACTTTGAGCTGATTGTCTACAGACAAACAGATTAGAATGAGTTTTGAAACTCAAGCAATATATGAACCACTCAGAAAATTATTTGGTATCAATAGAAAACAAAAAAAATCAATCAAAGATTGTGAAATCATATTAAACCACTATCTAACAGCCAACAAAATCCAAACAGCTAAAGATTTTAAAGAACAATTATTGAGCCAAACTTTCTATGATTTTGATAATGATACATTTGATCTCATATACAAAAATGCAAATCGCATATTCTGGAAAATACAAGACAAGAAAGTTTTTGA
>DJVF01000005.1 GCA_002441085.1 Patescibacteria group bacterium UBA6263 | reverse complement strand
GATTTGAACGAGAGCCAGCAATCACTATGCTATTATTGAGGAAATGATTCAAATATGCCGAAATACCAATTCATTATGAAGCAAGAAAGTTTGACGAATGAAAAAAAATAAATTGGAAAGATGGAGTAAAAGCATTATGGACTTTACTTGTCTGGAGATTTAAATGTTTGCCAAAAATATTATAGTTTTAATTTATTTTTGTATTTTTACATGAAAATCTTATTTATCCTAGATTTATATAAACCTCATATTTGAGGAGTAGAAATACTCTTTGAAAATCTTATCAATTGACTAATTTCTCAATGACACAAAGTCAAAGTTTTGACATCGAGATATACCAAAGAACTTAGTACTTATGAGCAGTTTGATAATGGAATAGAGATATATAGAGTAGGGCACAATAGATACGATTTTATGCTCTATTGTCTAAGAAAAGGTATCAATCTTGCTAAACGAGCTGATATAATACATACTACAACATACAATTCTGCTATTCCAGCAAGTATTATATCAAAAATTAGTGGTAAAAGGGTAGTTTTGACTGTACATGAAATATTTGGTAAACTACGATATAGATTTATGTGATGGAAATGATTTTTTTATAAAATTTTTGAAAGTCTGATTTTTAAATTTGATTATGATAAATATATTTGTGTATCTAATTATACTAAAAATAATTTAAGAATATATTTTTGATTGCCTGATCACAAATTGATTACAGTGTACAATGGTATAGATTATAATCATTGGGATAAGAAAAATTTTGTAGACAAAGATATCCAATCAATTAGAACAAATCATAATTTACAAAAAAATTATGTCTGACTCTTTTTCTGAAGACCTGGAATTTCCAAGTGATTGATCTACTTTGTCAAAGCTATACCACATATACTCAAAGAGATTCCTCATTTCAAGGCTATCTTGATTGTAGGTGAGAGTCCAAATAACAAGGCAGATGACGTCAGAGAATTTATCTCACATCATCATCTCAAAGATTATATAGTTTGGCTGCCTGGGGTAAAATATAAAGAACTTGGAAATTATATACTAACTAGTGATGTGGTATGTGTACCTTCTTTGGTGGAAGGATTTGGCTTTTCTGCTGCAGAGACTTGTGCATTGGGGCAACAATTGGTGGTGACAAATGTAGCATCATTAACGGAGGTAGTAAGCGGAAAGATAAATTTTATAGAACCAGCTAATGAAGAAGATATAGCCCAGAAAATTATTGATTTTTATAAAGGTGAATATAAGAATATAGCCGAAAAGAAATTTTTATGGAGTGATAATGTAGAAAAAATTTTAGATGTTTACAGTTATATATTATGAAAATAGCTATGCTTATAGATTGATGGGATCCTCCTATTTTTGGATGATGACAAATGCATGTTAAATATATCTGTGAATGATTAACTCAAAATCATAATTGTTCTGTCGATCTTTTCGTAAGAAAATTAATTGGAGATAATGGAATAAAATATACAAAAAACGAACATCATTGAAAACGAAATATATTCAGAATAGGACCAACAACAAAATTTTTTACGCTTCGATGAAGATTAATCTGTCTAATAACAACAACTATTTTTCTTCTCTATAAAACAATTAAAGAAAAGTATGATATTATCCATGCTCATGCCTATGTTTCGGGACTACCAGCTAAAATAGTCGGTTTTTTAACAATAACGCCTGTTGTATACACTATTCATGGAACAATGGGAATAGACGCAAACAAAAAAGGAATATTAGCTTCAATAGAAAGACGGTTAATATTATGAATAAAATACTCCCTAGAAATATCTGTTTCTCATAAGATATTCGATTATAAAAATAAAAACAAAAATATTATCGTTATACACAACTGAGTTGACTTAGAAAAGTATAACAAACTAGAAACCAGCGAAAAATATAAATGAATACAATTTATACGAGTAGGTAGATTTGATCGACAAAAATGATTAGAATATCTCATAGAATGAATATATTTAATAAATAGAAAAACACTCAAAGATAAATGATTTATATTAAATCTAATTTGAGATTGAGAATTATTTCCTAATATTAAATGATTGGTGGAAAAATATAAATTATCAGATTTTGTAATTTTTAAATGAAAAATATTTTGAGATAAATTAATAAATGAATATAAAAAAAATCATATATTTATATTACCATCACTAGCTGAAGGGCAACCTTTAACACTCTTAGAAGCTATGGCAAGTAAATTACCTGTTATTGTAACAGATGTTTGAGATAATAAATATTTTGTAAAAAACAATGAAAATGGATATATAGTCAAATCTTGAAATGCCGTAGAATTAAAAGAAAGTATAGAAAAAATATTATTTTTAGATAATGATACAATTAAAAAAATAGAAGAGAATAATTATAAATTAGCAAAAAAATATGATCGAAAAAACGTTTCAGAAATAACTTACGAAAAGTATAAATTAATTAAAGACAGTAGTCAATAAAAATTCTTTAACACACCAAAGAGTTTTAATAAACAACTTTTATATATAGTTCAAAAATCTTATTTACAAAGCTAATTATTCTTTTTCTGGAAGCAGAAAAATTTATATAATGAATATCATCACTAAATTTATAAGACAATTGTTGTATAAATAGATTATCAGAGATAATTTTATTTTCTTGAATTTCACCTCTCAATTCAGTCACTTTTCATATGTTTTTAAAAATCCAAAACCGAGATTTTATTTTTGCTTTAATTCTTTTCAACGGAACATTAATAAAAATCTGAGAAATTTGAGTAATAAAAAAAAGAGGGAATAATTTTATTATTGTCGAAACCTTATAAAAAAGAAAATAATTAATAATTTGATTTCTATTCCCATAAAATAATTTAAAATCTGATGGTTTCTTACCAAAGCTTCAAGATCAGTAATGATTTACTATAGATTTTGTACAAAAAGCTAGTTTATATCACTTACTTATTAAAGTTAGACAAAAGAAAATATCTTCTCAATAAGCAAAATACCGTTCAGGAAAAGGAGTTTTGATAATGTTTTTTTTATATAGCAAAGAACATCAAGAGAGACTTGTAGTATAATAAATTCAAGATACATAATCTTTCATTGAAACATTTTTTATTGCCGTCTCTCACAATATAGTTCGTGTATAAGTTTTTCTTTGATCAAAAAACATATTTTTTATTTTTTCTTCATATCACATATCCAAAACCAAGCTTCCTACTGCTCATAAATCTCTATCAGATTCTATACCTTTTACAAGCTCTTCTAACCAATTTTCTGGAACAGTGGTATCATTATTTAATAAACAAATATATTCTGACTCATTACTAGCATATTTTACTCATAAGTTATTTCCTCAGGTAAATCATGAATTTTCTTTGTTTTTTACAATAATTATTTTTTTCTCTTCTATTTCATTTTCATATAATTTTTCTACTTCTTCAAGTGATCCATCAGTAGAAGCATTATCTACGAAAATTATTTTAAAATTCTTATATGATTGCAACAAGATAGAATCAATACAGTCTTTATTGAATTTTTTTCAGTTGTAGTTTAGTAATATTATTGAAACAAAAGACATTTTATTTTTTTATTTCTAATAAATAATGTATTTCTGAAGCAGGGAATCGATATGCGAAAAATCTTTCATAAACTTTTGGTAATAGATTTATCATAAAATCAGGAATTATGTTTTTAATATCCGATTTTAAATATCTCGAGTTTGAAAAAAAATGAATCTTATATTCTTTCACGATAATTTTTGCTTCATTATAATAAAAATCTGGTTGGAAATAGTTAAAAGAATTTGTATTAAATGTTCTCTTATGTGTATAATCTCACCAAGCATTTGGACTGGCAAAGTATGGTACTTTAACTTTTATTTGTCATCAGTCTTTTCCTATTCTAGTAAACTCTTCCATTACTTTTCATAAATCACTCATATGTTCCAATATGTGAGAGCAATATATTTCATCGAATTCATCATCTTCAAAAGGATACGGGAATTTCTCAAAGTCAAAAACTTTATCTACTCATGGAAGATTAATAATATCTCGATTTAGGTATCCAACTAATATATCTTTACCACATCACATATTAAGCTTTTTCATAATTTATTTTTTAACTATTAAATATTTTATCATTCAAACAACATATCCAAATCATCTGGTCATCATCATCAATGGAATATATATGATATGAGATGAGTATTTTTCCTCTATCGTTCTTTGTATAACCTTGATAAACATCAATACGATTATTGATCCAATCATTATACTTACAATCATTCAAATCTGTTTATCAAGAAATATTATTCAGATTCAGAAAATAAATATAAGTCCTATAATTCGTTTTTTATATGCTTTTAAATACGTTTTTATTTCTCCTGATTGTAAAAGGGACTTTCCAACTCGTTGACTATGCTTATAAATTTCCTGTAAATTTTCAGGATTATTATGATAGCATATTGCTTTCATCACAGTCAATGCTCATTTTCAATTATTTATTTTATTTAAATTATCATCGAAATATCATTTACTTGGATCGAATCCTCCACTTTTCAGAAATACATCTTTAAGGATAGCTCTATATACTCCAGATCTTTTCTCTGGATGTGGAATTCTGTTTATGCACCAAGCCACAGCTAATTTGTTATTGGGGTTTCATACTAATTCTTGTCAGTGTGCTGTTCCAATTTCATTTCCATCTAATATTGGTTGAATAAGATGTTGGAGATATCACTCATCGAAATACATATCTGCATCTACAAAAATCAAAATATTTCATTTAGCTCCTGTGGCTCATCGATTCCTTGCTTTCCCTGGTCCGCTATTCTTCTGTTGTAAGATAGTTAGATTAAAGTCTTTTTTATATCACTCAGCTATCTTCACCGTATCGTCTTTGCTTTCATCATCTATCAGAATAAGTTCAAAATCTTTATAACTTTGCAATTTTAAACTATCAAGACATCTTGCTATATAGCGTTGTTCGTTATACATGGGTATGATTATAGAGACTTTTGTCATGTATTTAATGATATTATAAAAATTATTTTCTGTAAGCATGAATAAATATATCTTGAAATTTGTTTTTTGCTTCAAGAGGGAATAGTGATGTATTTAATCAGTAAGTAAATCAATTTTTTTCTAATATATTTAAGAATTTTCAAAAACTCATGTTATCGTTTTTTATGTTGTGATGATATTCGATTATCATTTCATTTATTTGATTTATTTTTCCTGTTTTGTTTAATTCTTCCAGTACATCATATTCTCATCATTCTATATCCATCTTTAATAAGTCGATTTTTCTGTTTTTTATGATTTCTGTTATTGAAATGGATTTTACTTTTGTTTCTAGTTTAGACATTCTTCATTTTTTTGTGCTCATGCTAAATGATGCTTTATTATCTGTGTAAAAAGTAATTTCTCCCGTTTTATTCGTTACAGCTTTTTCTATACATTTTACATCATTAAATCAATTTTCTTTTATATTTTTTTCTAATATTTGAAAGTGCTTTTTGTCTGGTTCAAAAGATAGTATCTTTGATTTGGGATATGATCGTTTAAAATATACTGTTGCCATTCAAATATTTGCTCATAAATCTAAGATTATAGGATTTTCTTTTTCTGTATAAAATTTGTATTCATTTCTGACGAAAATTTCTCAAAACAATCAGCATAAGGATGAATAATTTAATCAATGAATTTTTAGTCAGTTGAAATTTATTGATTTTTTTCATAATTTATTATTTATTTTCTCAAATAGAAAGAGGATTGTGTCCTTTCAAAATATCTTTATTTTTTTTACTGTCTGTAAATTGGTTTTAAACAAATATCATAGATTATTTATAAAGAAAAATATTTTTTCCATATTAATGTCTATTAATAACAAACTAAAAGAGTATCGGCAAAAGGATGAAAACAATTCCATCTTCTCAATGTGAATTTATAGTCAAGATTCCAAGAATCTATCAACGGTAGAATTTCAAACCAGTCCTTTCACTTATGGTATATACTTATAAATAAAATTGGTCTATGCTTTATGATAGTTTTTTTGGCTCAGACTATACTATCATATTCGAATCATTCAATATCTCGTTTTATTAGTCATGGATTTATATTATATTTATTTACTATATTGTCTACAGTATCAATTTGTATTTTTATTCATTTTGTATTTTCATCTGCAGATAAATTACTTCAAGCGCCTCCTTCTGTTATGATAGCTTCAAACTTTCTATCTCATAGTCATAGATTTATTGGAATTATATTTTGCGCATTCTGAGTAATTATTTGTTTTTTAATATTTTTAAAATTTTCTATTTCAGGTTCTATACAATATACATTTAAAATGTCTTTTAAATATTTAACCATAGCTAGAGAACTATCTCAATTATATCATCCACAATCTATTATATCTTTTCATTCTAAGTTTTTAAATTCATCGTCCAATTTTTCGATATAGAAATAATTCAAATAAGATCATACTTCATTTATATCAAATGGTATTATATCCTTGTTTTCTATGCAAAAATTAGCAAAGCTTTCCTGTTGTTTTTTCTCTTCTGCATCAAAGATATTTCCATACGGCAAGATATTGCTATACATTATATTTTCGATCTTTTTTATTAATTTTTTTCCTATGTTTTTGCCTTTGTTATCTAATTTATTTAGGAAGCGTGTTTTGTTTTCTTCTGTCATATATTTTCTAAAAGTTCTTAATCGTTTATTTGTATTGCCTTCATCTCTTTCTCGTAGTGATCTTCCTTCCAATAGAAATTTCATAACGTCAAAATGATACCTACAATATTTCAGAAAATGAATTTTTTTACTCAATAAAAAATAATACAATTTTAACATATCTTTTTATATAAACGATTAAATCCTATAGATAAAATAATTACAAAATTCACAATAATGATTAGTCCTACAGAAGCAATCAAACTTGTTATAATTCATATTAAATTCATTACTCTATTTCAATTATTATACTGACTTATAGCTATCTTATTTTCTACCAAATCAAATTCATTTATACAGATTACTTTCTTTGCAAGAAGTGAAATAGGATAGAATACTGTAGAGCTTGAGGAAATCAGAATCCCATTTCCCCATAGGCTCTCTATTTTTTTTGAGTATTTTATGTTTTCTCTATCAATTCAGGTTATTCACAATATCTTAGCACAGCTATAAAGATTTTTTGAAATATTAGAAAGCTCTAATTTGTCCATCCATTCAGATTGCTGTTCTTTCTTATTGTTTATAAAACACTCTATTTTCTTTCTATTGTTATTTCGTGAAAAATTGTGTTTCAAAAAATCAAAAAGTGCATCAATAAATGATTTCAAAATCAGATTATCTTTCTCCATAAAAAGTTTTGATATAGCGGTCCATAAATAAAAAAACAATACAACAAAAAATTGATAATTGTTTTTTAGATTTTTTTCTACAGATAATAGTTGATTTCTTATAGAAAAATAAAACCAAGTATAATTCCCATTTACAGATTTCAAATAAGGGTGTAAATAATTTTTATCAACTATTTCGTTTTTATATCAAAATTTAATCATTCATTTTTTTATCCTAGAGCCCCATTCCAAATCTTCTCATCTGAAGAAATATCTAGGATCTATAATTCAGGTTTTTTCAATAAAATTTACCGGATATCATGCTATTTGCACTCGTCGAGACTTTCCTTTTGTTATTGGTTGTGATGATTCTCGAGTATTCTTGCAATTATTGATGAATGTTAGTGTTTTTTCGTTTGCTTGTTGTATCATATCGCTAAAAATATTGTCATCAAGAAATATAACATCATCCTCTACGATAAAAAGATATTCATATTCTTGTGATATGATATATTCCATACCAAGTGCATATCATCATGCTGATCCTATATTTTTTTTAGGATGAATTATTGTTATATTATTTTCTTTTTTGCAATATTCTTTGAGTTTTTTTATTTCATCTGTTTGTGTGCTATTTTCTATGATAATAATATCGAACGATTGTTTTCTTTCACTTTTCAAGTATTTCAATAGTTTTTTTGTATTGTCTGTATTATTAAAATGAATGCTCAAAATCGCTATTTTATTTTGTTTTTTTCATTGAATACTCTCGACAAAATCTTTTCGATTTTCTCGTCTAATGTTAGAATATTGGTTTATTATCTTATAGTTGATTATATTCATGTTATTATTTTTTAAACTTTCTTATTTCATTTTTTAATAGTAATATGTTTTTATAATTAACGCCCATAATACATACATAATATCCTACACTAATCAACCCCAAATAAAGCAAATTACTATATCTATATACATCTTCCAAAACAAATAGATTGTTTTTGTATACAAATATTATTGTAGCCAATCATACTATGATTATTCAGTTTTTGATCAAATATCATCGATCAAATTGTATATCTCATTTTTTATTTACCAATCTACTACTCATTACAAAAAGCATTATCCAAGATATCATAGTAGCTGCAATTACTCATACAATACCCCAAATATGTATAAATATCAGATTTAGCAATATATTAGCCAATAGTGTGATTCATATTATTTTGGCTCTTTGTTTGACTTTGCCCATCCCAGCTAGCAGAGTGAGATTGATATTAAACAAAACATAAAAAATTAGAAATCATGCAGAATATATTAGTAGCTGCCCAGAATAGATAAATTTTTGTCCAAAAAGTATGGTAGATATTTCTGTGCCTAGAGATATAAATAATCCTGAAACGCTCAAAGCAAAAACTCAAAAATATTTATAAAGTATGTTTTTGAGCTCTTTGAGCTTTTGGTCTTCTTTTTTTTCTATCAGCTCTGTAGTTAGTGGGAATAGATATCCTAGTAGAGGAGTTGTAATAACGCTAAATGATAGTATTAGACTCAGATAGTTGGCATAATATCATGCCATTTCTGCTCATAAAAAATAGATGACAAATTGCTGATCTATTTGACTAAGCAAATAAATGACATTGATTCATATAAATATCCAAAATGCATATTTTACTTGTTTTTTGATCAGTGTTGTTTCTATTTGGATTTCTCATTTTTTGAGAGTATATCAATATTTTTTTCGAAAAATAAATCCTGACACAATCAACGAGATTCATAATCATATAATCCACGCCCATGTAAAATTTGTAATATTCAATATCTCAAGTCAAAAAAATGCAATAGTAAATCATAGTGTAGCATATGATTTGACAGCTTCCACTATTTTGTAGTTTACTACATCTTGGAATGCTATATATATAGAATGAAACATATTGAAAAAATTGATACCCAAAAAATACAGACAAAATATTTTGATAATATTGGCTGATTGTGGATCTCCAAAATAATTATTCGCCAAAAAATCTGCTCCATAAAACAATAGCAGTGCTATTAATATCCCCGTTATTGTTTGGACGATAAATGTAAATAATACGCTAGTCTTGAAAGCATTATATTTTTTTTGTATTCGATATTTGGGGAGATGATATTGTAGTGCTTCTGTCAAACCAAGATCATGATATGCTGATAAAATTCACATCAATCACATTATACTATAAATCAGTCCAACATCAGCTACACTTACACTATTGGATACAATTACTCTGATAAAATATCCTGTCGGCGCTATAAGTATTGTAAAAAAATATAACCAGAATCCCTTTTTGATCAGCTTCTGTCCCAATGGTTGATCTGTTAACAACTCTCAATTCATTTACACTAATGTATAATTAAAAATTTATTTATTTTTCTATCAAAAAATTAGCAACTAATTTCAAAATCATATTTTTTTCATTTTTATCACTTGTAGCTATAAGTAATGTCAAAGCTACCAAAGTATTATCATCGATTCTCTTATCTCCATTTGATTTATATAAACATTTATTTTTTGCTAAGAAAAAAACAAACAAAAATGCTCATATTTTTTTATTTCAGTCAGCAAAAGGATGATTTTTGATTGTAAAATACAGGAGTGCCGCTGCTTTTTCTTCTATGCTAGGATATAATTCTTGTTTATCAAAAGTTTGATAAATTTGTTCTAATACTCCTTTCAATCCATCATTTTTTTCTATACCAAACATTTTAGAAACCTCTCCTTTGGGTAATAATTCTTTTTTTATATCATTGATGACTTTGATAGTCTCTATATAGTCCAATTTATATGCTTTTTTTGTATTAAAGTTTTCTAATGATAATGTCCCCTCATCATATTTCTGTAATATAATCCATGAGTATGCATAATTTGTTATCAAAGATAACATTCCTTTTGTTTCTTGATCAGTTAGTATATTGTTTTCTATATTTCTTTTGACCAGCGCTATTGCTTGTTCAAAAGTTTTTAATCCAGTTTCAGTAAGCCTTTTTTGATTTATAGAATATCCTTTTATTATATATTCTTTTAAAATTTGACTACTTCGTCTACGAAATTCTATTCATTTTTTAGCATTCACTCTATATCATACAGCTAGTATAAAATCTAGATTATAAAACTTAACTGGTTTATCAGAATGACTAAAGTGCATTTTTTGCACATTGCTTTTTTCTTGAATTTCTCAATTCTTGATTATATTATTGATATGTCTTGTAATTACAGTTCTATCAATATCAAAAAGTTTTGACAACTGATTTTGATTTAACCAAACAGTTTCTCATGTAAATTTTACATCTATAGCCGATGACCCATCAGGTGATTTATAAATTACAATAGACCCCTTTTGATCTGCTAACAACTCTCAATTCATTTATACTAATTTATAATTAAAAATTCAGAATTTAGAATTAATTATATGATAATTCACTCTACAAAAGTAAATCAGATTTTCAATATCAATTTGCCTTGTTGTTATATCATTACGACTTTAGTCCTGTCATTGCGGCTTCCTCATCTGTCATTTCGACTTCCTCTCTGTCATTGCGAGGAGGAATGTAATGACGACGNNAAGATTGCTTTCCCGCCTTGCGGGACAAGTTGTCCCTCGCAATGACTTTGGTGCTGTCATCTCGATCGTAGTGGAGACTTATACTGAAGAATGAAGGAGATCTCTTATTTATATAAAGCGATTTCTCGATTCGCTTTGCTCACTCGCAATGACAAGCGTCTCGCAATAACTTTTTAAACTTTCCATTGAATCCCAAAATGATAACAATAAAAAATAGTCAGATTTTTTTTATTATTTTACTTATCCTATGTTTCAAATATCTTATTCTCCCAATCTTCAATGAGAGGTATCTATATCATGAAGCAAAAACGCAGCATTACCAATAGTGGTAGCTAATTATCTGATCTGAAACAAAGTCCAATTACTCAATAAACCATGAATTAGTGATGTGCTCAATATGGAAAAATTAGCAGAAGATGCATTGGAAAAATCACATGATTTTTTTGATCTGACTTCTGATCTGGCTACCAAATTTAGAGCATCTATATTGCTGATTCCTCTAGGATTACATAGATATGGTAAAGTTAAATTTGTCTGAACTGGAGGTTGCAAGATAGGCAAAAGACCTTTGGATGCATTCGATGATGCACTTGTCAAAGCCTGAATAACAATTACCAATGATGAATTCAAAACATATCAAGTCACCAGCAAACCCAAAAGAAATATTATGCTTCAAGAATTTTCTGTGACTACTATAGAAGCTTTGATTACTTATCTAGCTTTTCTCCCTTGAATAGATTATGATATCAATATATATATGGTAGCTACAGAGCCTCACGTCAAGAATCTAATAGCTTTCCTCAACAATGCTTGAGCAGATATCAAATTGTGAATAGACCATACAATTACTATCACTCCATCTACTATCAAAATACAAAATCCTGAATTCAAAATTGTATCTGATTATATAGAAGCGGGTACTTATTTTGCTATCTGAGCTTGAGCTGACAATAGCGATATCATTATCAAAAATTTTGATGTAGATGATCTGTCTTCTATATATAGCGTATCAGACAAGATATGAATTAATTTCAAAATACTAGATAAACATACTATACAAATCAAATCTGATAATAAACCTAATTACAAATCTACCAAACTTGAAACCAGGATTTATCCATGATTTCCTACAGATTTGCAGTCAATTTTTGGTACTTTACTTACTCAGGCAGACTGAATATCCAAAATATTTGAAACATTGTACGAATGAAGATTTGGTTATCTTACAGAATTAGAAAATTTATGAGCCAAGACAGAAATACTCAATCCACATGAAGCTATAATTATATGAAAGACAGCCTTGAAGTGATGATATGTCACTAGTACAGATCTTAGATGATGATGAGCTATGGTGCTTGCATGAATTATGGCCAAATGAATTACCAATATTATGAGTGAAGAAATTATAGCTAGATGATACGATGATATTATTGCTAAGCTACAATCAATCTGAGTCAAAATCAAATTAGTATAAAGGTCAAAGTAACAAGTAAAAAGTATTTAGATAACACAAAAGAATGATAAAAACGTTTGAAGAAATTACATCACGACAAAAGTCTCAGAAATTAGCAACACAAGTTTATAAACAATTTTCCCAAATTAAGGATTATTGATTTAAAGATCAAATACAAAGATGCGTAGTATCAATATCAAATAATATAGCTGAATGATTTGAGAGAAAAAGTAATAATGAATTTAAGTATTTCCTGTATATAGCAAAATGATCTTGTTGAGAATTTCGTTCAATGCTGTATTTAGCTAAAAGTTTATGATATATGGAAAACGATTTATTCGAATCGTTATATTCAGAATCAATAGAAATAAGTAAATCAATATATTGATTAATAATATCCTTAAAACAAAAATAACTTTTACCTTTAACCTTTTACCTTTCCACTAAACTAAATGAAAGTAAGTATAGCATTCTCCGGACCAGCATGAACATGAGTCAATACAGCCTGACTTTTGCTCGGTAATTTATTATCATCCAAATGATATCATGTCCTAGGAGACAAAGAATACGCATCTATTATCAAATGAGATAACAATAATTTTATTATTTATGTTTCTGATCAAAATTTATTTATTTCCAAAAAATTGGATTATTTTTTAGCTCAAGATGATTATTCTGTTTCTAAAAATGAAAAGATATACGATCTAAAAAATATCCATAATTTCAAATCTTGCGATTGTAAATACAAAAATACTTTTTCATTTGGTGCTAGTATCAAGATCCTATGAATAGATATCCAAGAGTGAATAGATCTAATCCACAAAACTTTTTGATCAAAACCTACATTGGATCAGAATTTGATTGATTTGCAAAAATGATACGATTATATTTCAAATTCAGATTTTGATCTTTCATCCAATATTGCAGATCCCAAAGAATTTAAATTTTGAAATCAGATAATAGGGGAGTGAGCGATTGCAAGTTGATTAGAATGGTATAGCGCATATCCTATGACACCAGCTAGTTCCTTGATAGACGTAATTGTCCCTTACTCTGTCATTTCGACCGATAAATCTGTCATTTCGAACTGAAAGTGAGAAATCTCATGAGATCTCTCGACAGGCTCGAGATGACAGGCTTAACTCAATGACGGGATTCCTCCCGCATGCAGGACGGGAATGACAGGGGTGGCGGGTTAGTTTAATGACTGGATCCCGGGTCAGGCCCGGGATGACAGGTCTTTTACAAGGATTTTACCATATAGGTGTCTCTGAGGCGATAGCCGAGTTTGCGGTAGTATCCGCGGACGCCGACACCGGAAATGACGGCGATTTTTTTCATTTGGAATTCTTTTCGGGCAATTCGCTCGGCTTCTTGGACTAACTTTTTCCCTAGGCCTTGGTGTTGGGGAGAAAGGGCGCTTTTTTGGCTGATTTTAGCTAAATTTCCGTAGGTGTGAACTTCTCGGATGACGGCCGAATTTTTGAGAGCTGGGATAAAATGATTTTTGTCGCCGGGAATCCGAAGGCGAAGAAGGGCAAAGAGTTTGGATTTGTCCCTTGAAACTAGCTGGAGGAAAATTTCCTGGCCACCGGAAGCTTCATAATCGATCCGGTCCAAAACTAGCTTTTCTTTAGAATCATAATCCTGGCCGATTTCTCGACAACGGATACATTGGCAGTGAGTTTTACTCTTGATAATTTGGCGGAGATTAGAGATATTGGGTCCGGCCGAGATTTCGCTTTCTGGAACATCACGGATGAGACGTTGGAGGCGGACATAAGGCGGGAGGATATTATTTTTTATTTCCAGGATTATTTTTTCAAATTGATTGTTTGTGAGTGGCTGATATTTTCCAGCTTTCCAGATTTTCCAAAGTTCGGACTTATCGTTCACGATGGTGGGGTAGATCTTAAGCATATCTGGCTGGAAGTCTTGACTCTCAAAAAGTTTTCTGAACATCTCCACGTCTCTTTTTGGAGTTGAACCTAGAAGGCCGGGCATCATATGATAGTTGATCTTGAATCCAGCGTCTTTGAGGAGCCTGGTGGCGCGGATAGTTTCTCGGATAGTGTGTCCGCGCTTATTTTTTTCTAAAACCGAATCAAAAATGCTCTGGACGCCTAGTTCTACTCGGGTGCAGCCTAGATTCCGGAAATTCAAAATTTCTTTTTCTTCGATATAATCTGGGCGGGTTTCGAGAGTGAGTCCGACAATGCGGACGCGCGAAGTTTCATTTTTCTTTTGTTCTGCTTTTAGCGACTTTATGGACTTTATGACCTTATGGACTTTATGACTGGTGTAATCATTACAAGCCCGGAAACACTCTGTAATAAATCTTTTCTGGTACTTTTTGGGCAAATAGGAAAAAGTTCCACCCATGATGATGAGCTCAATTTTGTCGATTGGATGACCGTTGAGCTCTAGAGCGCGGAGACGTCTTTGGACCTGGGTAAAAGGATTAAATTTAGCAGAAACGGCGCGCATAACGGCCGGTTCGTTCGATAGATAGCTTTTGGGCATAGCTTTTTCGCTGGGGCAGTAGATGCATTTTCCGGGACAAGGGTAGGGCTTGGTGAGGACAGCCACGACCGCTACGCCGGAAGCGGTGCGGATTTTTTTACTGAAAAGCATTTTTTCTAAGGCTGGATTTCTTCGAATTTTCTTTTTGGCAAGCATCTTTTCATAATAGTCCCTGAGGTCGGCATTGGTGGGAGGTTGGAATCCAAGCTTTCCAGCGGTTTGTTTTTTGAAACGTAAAAAATCTTTCGAATTTTGGAAAAATTCTTTAGTTGCCAGCTTTATGAAGTTGTCGTAAGCTTGAGACATGTTAAGTTTAGGTGTTATCCTGAATTTATTTCAGGATCTCAGAGATGCTGTCCCGCATGCGGGATCAGCATGACAAATCTTATGAATGAAAACACTCGAAAAATATTGGCTGAAATAGAAGCGGGTTATGATCTTGTGGCCGAGAAGTTTTCAGACACCCGGAATTTTTTCTGGAAGGAATTGGAGTTCATTGCTAATATAGTCAGTCCAGGAGACAAGATCTTGGATTTTGGCTGTGGGAACGGAAGACTCTTGGAAATTCTGAAAGACAAAAATATTGAGTATCATGGGGTGGATGTTTCTCTGAAGCTTATTCAAAAAGCTAAAGAGAAATATCCTGATTTCAAAGGTCAGTTTTCTAAGATTGAAGCCGAGGCAAGCTTACCATTTCCGGTAAATTATTTCAATGTCATTTTTTCCCTGGCGGTTTTTCATCACTTTTCGAGAGAATATCAAGGGAAAAAAATCAAAGAGTTATATGATCGGCTAAAGCCAGGAGGGACTGTTGTTTTGACTGTTTGGAATCTAGACCAAAAAAATATCTTGTCTTCCAAAAGATGGGAGACTATCTCGGACGACGAAGCTTACATCTCATTTGAAAACAATGAAGGAAAAAAATTTCAGAGATATCACTTCGTTTTTTCAGAAGAGAAGCTGAAAAACTTAGCAGAAAAGGCTGGATTTCAAGTGGAGAGGTGTGATACCATAGGTGGGAAGAATATAATTTTAGTGGGCAAGAAATAATTATGGAAATTTCAATTTGGCAAGCTATCATTCTAGGTCTCGTTCAAGGATTAGGGGAGTTTCTGCCCATTTCCAGCTC
>DJVF01000020.1 GCA_002441085.1 Patescibacteria group bacterium UBA6263 | reverse complement strand
CTTGTTTAATTCCAAGTCTTGTCAGTTATTGATTTTGCCCAATGAATCCAGTATTTGATCAAAAAATTTGCTATTTATTACTATAATATCAGCATTTTTTATTCACAATATGTTCTCAGAAAGTTTGCTTAATATCAGTTCTTCTCCAATAATTTTTTTGTTATCAATTATTACTTGATTCAATAAAATATCATGCTTCTCAAAGTTTTCTTTAAATCAGATTTCAAATTCTTTTATATTCTCTCATATATATGCTATAGATTTGCCATATGTCTTTATGCTTTTTTCTACAGTATAAGAGCAGTCTTCATCTGTAAATTCAGCTTTTAGTATATATTCTCACTTATCCTTGAATAAATATTCAAATCTGTTTGATTTTTCAGTAATTATATTCTTTTTTTTATAATTCAGAGTAAATTTTATCTGATTGTTATCCAGAGTTTGTTCTGTCCCAGAAAGCATTATTTTGTATTCAGCACTCTTTTGTTCCCTTACTCATCATGGTCAATTAATCTTATATTCTTGGGTACAGTAGTCTATATTGTGGATATCTTGAGAATTTGTATTTCACCAAAACAAAACTAATACAAAGATACTTATAGCTCCAAAGACCTTCCATATTTTTTGCATCTACATAAATTGGATATAAAGAAATATATCTTATATATAATAATATTTCATCAGAAATAAATGGAAAATTATTCTGATTGATTTATTGGTTATTATCTTCTTTGAGTTGCTTTAAGATATTTATAAGTTCTCTTTTCGAATTAAAAGTTATATCTTTTTTACTCAAATTCATCTCTCTCAAGTAATTTTTAGCAGATCATTTTCATTTATTTAATTTATCATGTAGTATCCTTCCTATAAACAACGAATATGTTAATTTGTCTTCTTTTACATCCAATTCCTTTTTGATTTTATCTATATACTTCAATTCTTCCGGTCAAAATCTAAATGAATTTAAATCCTTATATCTTTTTATAGCTATTTCCAAAGTTCAATCTTCAGTGAGATAATCAATTACCCAATTTTTTCCTCTTTGATAAAGAGTATCTTTTATACTAGATCAAGGTAAATCATACGATACAAATCTTTTCCTTCTTTTTACTATGTCTATTGCTTTTTTTCTGCACTTTTCATCATCATCTTTTGATAATAATTTATTATAAATTGTAATTATCTTCACTGCATCTTCATAATTATAGTTTTCACACACAAATACTCATATAATTCCAATTGTTGGTTTTTCTTTTAGTTTTTTAATATCTTCAAGAGATTCTACCTTTCATAAAGCAATATCTTCATTGATCTTTGCAACTCACTCTGTTATAAAATCATATCTTCAAGCAGAAAATCATTTTCATAATATTCTATTATTAACATCTCGTGATAAAATATGTTGTTCGATTTCATGGGAAGCTACAACTTGAGTGATCTTTTTTTTATCAACATTTTCATATTTTTGTGGTACTCTAAACTCTTGTTTAGTTCAAGATATATTCAAAGAGCTTATATCTGATTGTTCTATTATATTCCGATTTTTAAGATCAGTATTTCACTCTCAAAAATGATTTTTGTAAAAATCGATTATTTCTTTTGATATTTTTTTAAGTTTCCTTTTATCTATGTTTTTTTCCTCAACAATAGAATCTTTTTTCTCTGCAGATACTTTTATTTCTTTGACAACGTAATCAAATCAGAATTTCTTATCAGATTCTTCCAGAAATTTATTAAATAATTTCTCTTCTTCATCTTTTAATTTAATCTTTTCTTTTTCAAATAAATCATGTAATTTGTTTAGAATAGATTCTACCTCGCCAGGAGTATCAGAAACTTTTTCTCAATATACTTCTTTTTGTATATTTAATACTTTACTAGAATAATTATTCCTTTCTTTATTAGACAATGGATATCAAGATTTTTCTCATTCTATCCGTAAAGCATTTTGAAATATTAAAAATTTGTTTTTTAAACTCTCCAAACTTTTTATATAAATTTTCTTTAGATTTTGTGGTATTCATTCTTTATTTATTAGGTCTTCTTTTATTCAATCAATTTTCTTGATTATATCTACAATTTCTCTCTCTTTTATCTTTATATCTTCTAAGTCAACATTTGATTCTTTCTCTCAGAAAAAGGTTGTACAGATTCATTTATCATTATACTTCAATATTCAATCCAATGGATCTCAATATATTTCTTTTATTTTATCCAAATTATTATTTATACTTTCTAAGTATTTTTTATAATTAAATTTATTTATTTCATCTATTCATAGAGCTGTTTTATTCATAATCAAAAATAATATCTAAATATAGATATTATAATTATAAAACAATTTATGTCAAATATCGTTACAAATACTTTTCTAAATACTTTTCATTTTTAGGGGAAAATCAGTTTTTTATATAAAAATTATATGCAAATTTCGATGGATTGAGATATATATATTGTGATCACATTTTTTTAGCTTCCACTTCAAATGCATTCAACAAAGACTTTCCTATTCATTTTCACTGATAATTTGAATCTGTATATATATTTACTATTTTTTCTTTTGATCACCTTATTACTCAAATTATTTTATCATCTTCTTTTGCTATCAAAAAAACATCACAAGATTTTTTAAAATGATCCAAAGTGTCTTTGTAAACAGAATTTTTTCAATAAAGTTTATCATATCTTTCTTTTAATTTTTTAGATGAATCTTCTTTATTACATTCACAAAAAGTCCTAAATATAAGATTTATAATTTTCTTAATTTGCTCTTTATCTTTTAAATCGACGCTTTCTATAATCATTTTAAAAACAATAAGATAATAAATTATTTTTTAGAAATATTTTTGAAAAATTTAACAAATCATTTACATATATTTTCCAATATTCTTTTATCTTCTTGATAATACCAAGTTCCTGGAGATGAATTGATTTCTAATAAGTACCATTTTTTATCATCGCTACAATATGCAAAGTCCATAGAAAATATGTCATGGTTTTCTAATTCTAATTTTTTATAAATTATCTTTGATAAATTTACCAGTTCCTTTGGAATTTCTTTTATAGCTAAGTTCTTTTGCTTACCTCACGATTGTATATTGCTTCTAAAGTCTCATGCTTCTGGTGTCCTGACAGTGGCTTCTATGATTGATTTTCAGGCAAACATCAATCTAAAATCATGTATTCATTTTACAATATCTTTATATCATCATCCAAAATTTTTAAATTCTTGTACTATAAATAAATTCTCCAGTCATGAATATTTCTTAATATTTTTTATTATATAGCTTTTTTTTAAAAGCTTTATTCATTTACCTCAACTAGATCTTATTGGTTTTATTATTATTTTATCTTTTAATTGATCTTGTATATATTTATTTCTCAAAAATCCATTTAAAGAAAACGTTTGAGGTTGAAATTCTTCTAGATATTTATAGTTTTCCAATTTATCTCAAGATATTGTAATAATTTTTCTTGATGGCACCAAAATAAATTCTTTTAATGTATCGCATTTATATGCAATAAAGGAAGAGTTTCTTATCCAAACAATATCTGGTTTAATTGCTTTGGATATTTTTATTATCTTACTATTATTATCCAATATATTATATTCATCAAAAGTTCACTTTTTTTTATTAAATTTATTTATACTTACCCTCACCAGCTCTATGTCGTTTTTCAAGAAAAATTCTTGCATAAAAAACTTTGATCCAAACTTATCTTCGTTTAATATCTTGTCATCATAAGATACTTCAATTGCAATTTTTAGCATATTTTTTCTATATTATAAAATCCAAATCCTCTATTTTTACTTTGCCTCTATATAATTTATTTTCATCTCCTCATTTTTCCAGCCATTCTTTTATCTTCAGATATCATTCAAGATATACTTTATCTTTATAAAAAACTGTTCCTGGTCATTTAGTAGAGGTATTCTCTATTCATCTTTTGATCCTAACTATTGCTTTGAATATTTTTTCAGTATTCCATCACTGTTCCAATACAAATTTAGCTATATCAAATAATTTCAGAAAATCATATTTTCAAGCTTCACTCAACAAGAAATATTCTTTATATATACTTTTCTTTTGATAGTTTTCTGGTAAAAATTTCATAGCATTGTATATAGCCAATCATTCTTCATCTTTGAGATAAAATCATGTTCAACTCTTGAATATTTCCCATCCTGACCTCATTCAATTTATATGTCTTATCAAATGAGTATCTATTTCATGTGCCAATATAGATAAAAGTTCTTTTTCTCTAAATGTACCTATTTTGGATAGATTTATTTTGATATCTTTTCACATACTTACAGATATTCTAGATCAGCCTCTAGAGGCGATATTTATATCTATTCAATATATTTTTTTATCTATTAAATATTTTTCAATAAAACTTTGAACTTTAGTCATACTCAAAATATCTCACAATATTTCAATATTATTTGGATTATCAAAAATCTTTTCCTTAGATTGTTTTATTAATGCATTATCTATTTTACCAAACAATTGTTGATTATATTTATATATATTTTCATAATTCTGATCTTTATAAGATAGAATCAAGTTTAATTTCAATTCCATCTCTTCTAATTTTTCTACAAATAGTTTTTTGATTCAGCTTTTGATATTATCAATATCCAGATTTTTTCTGACCTTATTTATGTCATTTTTTATAGTATCTATTCTATTATCATTAGGTCGATTGTATACAAAATATGGATTATATTTTCATTTGTGAAATACAAAATTATCCAATTCATTAAAATAATTTTTTGGTCTAAGTATAGGGGATAAACTCAATCTTCTATTTATTTTGTCTATTTTGTTATCAATGTCCTTCAATTTTTCTCTTTCCTTTTCTATCAGCATTTTTTCATTTATTATATTTACATTCTCAAATGTTTTGTGAATCGGTTTGATCAGGTAGTTGCTAGCTATTTTAGATCATAATATTATTTTTTTGTTGTGTATATCTTCCAATGATAAAATTTTTATATCTTTGATAATTATATCATTATCTGGCAAGTCTATAAGTATTTTACATTTAGGATTAGATCTTATTTCTTCAAATATGACAGGAGAAGCATAGTTTCATTTTTTATTCAAATCTATTTCGACTATTACATCATATTTTATTTCTCTTTCTTCATCAATTTTTAGTTTGAGTTTGCCATATTGAGAAAGAAATAATATCTTAGAATTGGTTCAGATATCTTTGGAAAAAAGTGTTTTGGCTATTTCCACTCATTTTTCAGGATCTTCAATTTTCAAATCAGCAACTTTATGCAATATTTTTGCTAATTTAATGCCAGAAATATTTTGGACTTCTAGTCATGCTCTAGCATTTATTTCCAATAGTTTTGGTCCATCGTTTGTAATTACTCGATCAAGCGCCAGATATCCCAAGTTTACAAAGTATTGTATTTTG
>DJVF01000036.1 GCA_002441085.1 Patescibacteria group bacterium UBA6263 | reverse complement strand
TGCTAGGCAAATCAGGTAGCAATCTATTGGCTAATTTTCTAGTACACAAGATAGAATTGTTGATGGAACGTTGGCAATGTAATATACCGTTGTGATTGAGAAATCAGTGATCAAAAGTAGCATTGTGAGCTACAAGAATATGATCTTGTAAAAAATCTAAAAAACTAGGTAATGCCTCAGCTATACTGGGAGCGTCTTGGACCATTAAATCATCTATACCTGTCAAACGAGTAATAAAGTGAGGGATGGGTTTGCCAGGATTGACCAAAGTCTGGAAGCTATTTAATATCGTATGACCATCAAACAATACTGCGGCTATTTCTGTGATACGACTAGTATCTTTGCTAAGTCAGGTAGTCTCTATATCTACTATAATATAATTGGAGTTGGACAAAAGGTAATATGTTAGGAAATATAATAGATTGGGATTATATAAAATACATACAATAAAACAATCAGTTTTTGAGGAAATTATAAATATTGTATTATGAAAAAATATTGTTAGTATGAGATTATACATATGTTTTATATACATTAGATTGAAAATGAAAAAAAATATTGGAACGATTGATAAAATCGTAAGAATAATTATCGCTATAGTAATAATTGTGCTTTATGCATTGAATATAATATCTGGCACATTGGCTATAATATTGCTAGTAATAGCTGCTATGTTTATAGTCACTAGTATTACTGGATTTTGTGGATTATATACTCTAATAGGTATCAATACCTGCCCTTTGAAGAAAAAATAAATTGAATTTTTTTGAACAACATAGCTTGTGAATAAATCGGAAATTGATTAGTCTAAATTTTTGTGAAACAAAAAAGTCTTGTATTCGTTTTGTTTTTTTATAAATATAACCTATACCATAGGTTATGGTTTTTTATATAAATAAAATAAATAATATGTATGCAAAAGACATTGAATATCAAAAAAAACTTTTGTTATCTATCAAAAAAGCTCAAGGCACACTGAATAAAATCACAGAAATGATCCAAAAAGATACGTATTGTGTAAAGATTGCTCAACAAATTTCTGCTACAATTGGATTATTAAAAGGAGCCAATACCCTTTTGTTGAAGAATCATTTACAGTGTTGTGGTAAAAACAAACTTCATTCAAATAATAAACAAGAAGTTTTGGATTTTATAGATGAGTTGGTGGAAGCTTGGCAAGCGACATCAAAATAATTTTATTTTTATATAACAAAAATATGAAAAAAACATTGAATATAAATGGTATGCATTGCATTTCTTGTGAAATTATTATTAGACAAAAGATAGAAGAAGCATGATATAAACAAGCTATTATTGGCATTTCTCACAGAAAATGAAATATTGTATTGGAACTAAAAGATGATAAGGATATTGAAAAAATAAAAAAAAGTATAGAACAAGCATGATATCAAGTAGGTTCAAAAATACAAAAACAAAAATATGATCATACTCAATGATGGTGGAAAAAGTGAATATGGATAATATTGGCTTGATTGTTGATAGTTTTGTTGATCAATACTGATATTTCAAAAATAATGCCTCAATATACAGAACTTACTTTGGGAATTGCTTTGTTGATAGGGCTAGTTGCTTCTATCTCTACTTGCTTGGCAGTGACAGGGTGAATTGTAATTGGTTATGCAGAAAGTGTTTCTGATAAAAACCCATGGAAAACTCAACTTTTGTTTCATTGAGGAAGGGTGTTGGCTTTTGTGGTAGGAGGCGGTCTATTGGGTATAGTTTGAGGAAGTCTACAAACTACAGCAGGATTGAGTTTGATTTTGAATATTATTGTTGGAGGCATTTTGTTGTACCTGGGATTGCAAATTTTGGGATTTGTGCCAAATATTTCTAGACGATGAATACATTTGCCTACAGGAATAGCCAACTACATATCAAAGATAAAAAATCCAAAATATGCATGGCTTGTGGGAGCTTTGACATTTTTTGTTCCTTGTGGATTTACTCAAAGCATGCAAATAATTGCTTTGCAAAGTGGATGATTTTGGCAATGAGGGATAATGATGTGACTTTTTGCCTTGGGAACATTGCCTGTTTTGCTAGGATTATGATTGTGAACAAAATATATTAAAGAAAAAATACGTATATTTAATCCTATAATAGCTACCTTGCTTGTGGCTTTTGGTGCATTTACATTATTTAATGGAGCACAACTATTTAAAACTATGCAAACAAACAATAATCAAGAAATATACCAAAGCAATCAGCAAACAAGTGAAGTAGAGATTGTGCAAGTTGGACATAATGGATGGGAGTTTGTTCCTTCGACAATTAAGCTAAATAAAGGGAAAAATTATATTGTGCGTGTGACTCCAGAAAGAAATGGAATAGGTTGTATGTATGCTTTGGCATATTGAGGAAAGTCATATATTATCAAAGAATGAGAAGTGTTTGATTTGTATGTGGATGGATCAAAGAAAAAAAACATTCCTTTGGTTTGTGCTAGTATGGGAATGAGACAAGGACTTATAGTAATCAAATAGTTTTATATTTTTAATAAAAAATGAAAAAAAGACTGAAAATACAAGGAATGCATTGCGCATCTTGCGCACAAATTATTTCTGATAAAGTGAATAAATTGTGATGAGTAGATTCTTGTGAAGTAAATTTTGCAACAAAAAAAACAGATATTGAATATGACCAAAATAAAGTTTCATTACAAGAAATTGCTCAAGAAGTAAATAAATATGGATATACTTTGGTCCTACCAAAAGAAAATACAAACATTTCATTGGATAATCAAGAAAAAACAGCACTCGATCGAGCATGGAAAAAAGTATTGATATCTATTCCATTAGCTAGTATCGCTATTATGGGCATGCTATATATGATTGGTATCGACTATCAGTGGCGAGCAAAAAATCTTATTGTACATCATTTTTTCATGGGAGTATTGCCAATTTTTGCAACAATAATGTTGACGGTTGTCGGTTGGAAATATGTAGTTGCAATAGGTAGGTATATAAAATATGGGATTGCAAACATGGATACTCTAGTAGGTATAGGAACAGTGACTGCATTTATATATAGTTTTGTAGCAAAAACTTTTTATGATGTGTGGCCAGAAGTGCTTTCAAAACAAGTATTTTTTGAGGCAGTGATTGTGGTAATTGGGTTTATAGAAATATGAAGATATATAGAAGCAAAAATTATGTCCAAAACAGGCAATGCAATCAAAGCATTGTTGTGATTGCAGGCAAAAGAAGCTCGTATACAGAAAGACTGAATAGATGTACTTGTAGCACTAGATCAAGTCAAAGTTTGAGATATTATGGTAGTAAAACCTGGTGAAAAAATTCCTTTGGATGGAAATATTGTATCTGGATGTGCATACATTGATGAATCTATGATTACAGGAGAGTCTTTGCCTATTATCAAAAAAGAATGAGATATAGTAATTGGATCTACAATAGTTTCAGATTCTATTTTGTATATCAAAGCCTGAGCTATATGAGCAGATACTTATCTTAGCAAAATCATAGCAATTGTAGAGGATGCACAAAATTCAAAACCAAAAATTCAAAAAATAGCTGACAATATAATGAAATATTTTATTCCCTCAGTATTGGTAATCGCTTTGGGTGCTGGTATATTCCGATTGTTTTTGTGAAAAACAATTTTCCCAGATATAAATAACGCACAATTTGCGCTGATGAGTTTTGTCGGTGTGCTGGTGATAGCATGTCCTTGTGGACTGGGATTGGCAACTCCTATGGCAATAATTACAGGTATCGGACATGGAGCAAAAAAAGGGATTCTTGCAAAAAATGCAGAATGATTGCTCAAACTAAGAAAATCAACAATTATAGTCTTTGACAAAACAGGAACGATAACAGAATGAAAACCAGAATTAGTTGAAATGGCTAGTCAAGATCAAACAACAAATCATATTTCGATCTTAGCATCTTTGGAAAATCTTTCTTCTCATCCTATAGCACATGCTATCACACAATATGCCAAAAAAAATAATATTTGATTGCAAGAAGTATCAGATTTTAAAAATTTAGAAGGAATCGGTGTATCTGGGATGATTGGAAAAGATAAATATAGTGTAGTAAAACCTAGTCATGCAGATACAATTGGAGTGGTATATGACAAATCTATAATCGATACTTGGACATCTCAGGGCAAAACACCGCTACTTCTAATAAAAAACACATTAATAGTAGGTCTATATGCAGTAGCAGATCAAATCAAAGAAACAAGTAAAAAAGCTATTGAAGAATTAAAATCACAATGAATTATTCCAATAATGCTAACAGGAGATCATAAAAATACTGCTCAATATATTGCATCATTGGTAGGTATTGACCGTATTTATGCTGAGGTAAAACCAGAAAAGAAAGCTCAGATTGTAAATGAGCTCAAAAAAGAATGAATCGTCACTATGGTCGGAGATGGTATCAACGATGCACCAGCATTGGCAATGGCTGATATTGGAGTGGCTATGAGTACATGAACAGACGTCGCAATAGAATCAGCTGAAATTACATTGCTACATGGTGACTTGAGCAAATTGCTAAGTGCTATCAAGATTAGTAAATTGACACAATCGGCTATTATTCAAAATTTACTTTGGGCATTTGGATTTAATATTATTGGTATTCCTTTGGCAGCGTGAGTATTTTATTTTTTGATATGAATATTACTCAATCCAGCATTTGAATGAGCGGCAATGGCACTGAGTAGTATAACTGTTATGTTGAATAGTCGGAGACTACAGAAAAAAAGAATATAAAAAAAATCTCAACACAAGGCTGAAATTTATTAATGGAACCAAACATAAATTGAGTATGAACTGCCCTATTTGATTGGATCAATGATCTAGATTGGAATTTAGGCAATATTTATAATATTTTGAAAATATAAATATACTTGACTTATTATAGTAAATAGTTATAGTACTAAATAATAAATTTTATTATTTTATTATTATATAATGATAATTATAAATAACATTTGATGATCTTCTGATAGGAATATTGATGGAGATAATACAGAATACATTTCAGAAAAAAATTGAAATATTTCTATAGATTGAAACAATAGAGGTGATGCTGAATGTAAAAATTGAAATATAAAAATTCATTGAGAAAACACATGAACAATAGATGCAAAGAATTGAAATATTAAAGTTAAAAAATCTAATAAATGATCTATTGTATCAAAAAACTGAAATATAGACGTTTGAGGCGATAATGAAAACGAAATAGAATCAAAAAATTGAAATATTTCTATAGATTGAGACAATAATTGAGTAATTGAAAATAATAATTGAACAGTATCTATCGATTGATTAAACACAAAATCAATAAAATCAGATAATTGAAAAATTAGTATAAGACAAAATAACTCATGAGAAATTTTTACAAAAAATTGATCTGTCAGTGTATGAGCAAACGATTGACAAATAAAAACATCTAATTGAGAGATAAAAATCAAAAATATACAGCTTGAAATATCAAGAGAGTGAATTATCTGATGAATAAATGTGATTACATCAAATACTTCATTTAATGTATGACATATCATATCATGAGGAAGCATAGTAATGTCTTGATGAAGAGTGATTATAGATTGAATTGACGTGACTAATCAAAAATGATGAACTATTAAAGAAGAAAATAAAGTAAAGATAAAATCTCCAGAATGAAATATTGAAATAGACTTTAAAGAATGATATATTAAGTTTAATTGAGAACAGATTTGAATCGGAAAATGGTGATGATACACTGTTCTAGAAAAAGACTGATTGGATTATAAGATTTTATACAAGAATCAGAAATTAACTATTGGGAAAGAAGAATTAATTGTGAATTGAAAAGAATAAATTTATTATAATTATAATTTATATAAACAAAAATCTCCTTTTAAATGGAGGTTTTTTTTATTGGTTATTATATTTACAAACTCAAGTAATCATAAAATCAAACGTATAAACTGATAATATTAATTTATTATTTTTTTAAAATTAAAAAAATTCAGAAATTAACTTCTGAACTTATAAGTTAGCGGGTGACGAGACTCGAACTCGCAACAGTCTGCTTGGAAGGCAGGCACTCTAGCCAATTGAGTTACACCCGCGTGATTAGGCTATTACTTTTTTTGGTTTTAACACGAGATAAGAAATTAGATGAAACCCGTATCATTAATATACTGTGTAATATAGTTAACAAAAAAATCTAAAATTAGATCAGATTTTTTTATTTTTATAATTGGGCCTAGCTGGGCTCGAACCAGCGACCCATCGGTTATGAGCCGATTGCTCTGACCAACTGAGCTATAGACCCTTAGTCATCAAGCATCACAAGATGCTTACGGAAGTAATATATAACAAATATAATATCAAATTCAAGGCTTTTTTGTTAGTATTTGTTCATGCCAAAAGATTAGTTGACTTTATATTTTAAAAATATATGATATTGAATCAAAAATAAAAACTAAATCATGAAAACAAAATATTTTAAAACCGGAATATTAGTCACACTACCACTCATCATTTTTGTTTGGTTGATAATCAAGATCAAAAAAATGTTATTTGGCGTCAGTGACGAAATAATATCCATCTTACCCGAAAAAAACTTACCAGATAATGTCTTGTTGTTAGAAATACTTATTATTATTGGGATATCTTTGGTTATATATCTTATTGGTTATTTATATTCCCATTATTATATAGGCAAGAGCCTCAGAAGTGTTTCTCAAAAGATAATATCCAAGATACCTGTACTAAGTGTTTTCTATCGGGTAGCGAGACAAATTGAAGAAACTTTGAGTAAAAAAAATTCATTCAAAGAAGTAGTGTTGATTGAGTTTCCTGTGCCAGGAGTTTATTCAATAGGATTTATTACGGGAGAAAATAACAGGTATTTTGAAGAAGCTTTGGGAGAATCTGTAGTGAGTATATTTATACCTACAACCCCAAATCCCACGAATGGATTTTTGGCTTTGGTCACTAAAAACAAAATCATTAGAACCAAAATCTCTATATCCAATGCTATAGAATATATAATATCTATGGGAACGATAAATATCGAATTGGACAATAATTTGATAATTTAAACAATAATCTCATTGCTTTATTAGCGATGAGATTTTTTTGAAATACAAAAAAAAAAGAACTCACGTTCTAATTTTTTAATGGTGGGTGATATAGGACTGAACCACGTAGGACTAACGTGGCGGGCCTATGTCCCCTGCTTGTAATATCTTTTTGAACATAGTTCTAGATAACAAAAAAGTCTCACCTTGCGGTAAAACCTATATTTGAGTCGCTATTGATGTCAAATGGTGGGTGATATAGGACTCGAACCTATGACCCNNCGGTGTAAACGAGATGCTCTAGCCAACTGAGCTAATCACCCAAATTATTTCGGTCTTACGGGGAATCGAACCCCGATTGGAGGATTGAAAGTCCCCTGTCCTAACCGTTAGACGATAAGACCAACCTTGTAAATATCAATTACATAACTAGTGCTTTTTATGGCGGGATGGAAGGGACTCGAACCCTCGACCTCCTGCGTGACAGGCAGGCGTTCTAGCCAGCTGAACTACCACCCCAGAACCTTTTATAATATATACTTCCAACTCATTGAACTAATTTAGATGGACTCGAACCAACTCGACAAATCGGCTCGTTCTAGCCAGAGTCGCCTTGCGACTAAACGCTTCAGCGTGTCTGAACTACCACCCCAGAACCTTTTATAATATATACTTCCAACTNNGCTTACAAGGCGGTTGCTCTACCAAATGAGCTAAGCTGGCAAAAAATTCCCGATTATTTTACGGGGAATTATTTTTTGACGCTAAACATTTTAGCCATTCTAGATTTTTTTCTTGACGCATTCCTTTTTTTGATAACACCTACTTTTGCACATTTATCTATCACTTTGTATATGTTACTCAAATCCTGTATTGTCAAAGATTCTCATTTCTGAATTCTCTTTATGAATTTCTTCATTTCCATCTTCATTCTCAATTTGAATTCTTTGTTTCTTGCGTAAAATACTAGAGATCTTTTAGCTGCCTTTTTTGCTGACTTTGTTATTGGCATGATTTGATGTAAAATACTATAAAATATTATTATTTAATCTCCGAGGGAGGGACTCGAACCCACGACCCAGTGGTTAACAGCCACTTGCTCTACCAGCTGAGCTACCTCGGAATTTGAGCTGGATTCAAAATTTAACTTGTTGTTTATATCAAAACAGCATTGTTTTTCAAGTTAAAATTTTAGCTATAAGAACTAATATTTCTAATA
>DJVF01000045.1 GCA_002441085.1 Patescibacteria group bacterium UBA6263 | reverse complement strand
TTTCTTGAGGTATTTCATGTAATAATACGGCTATGCTAGTTGCTATTCAAAATGGGATACTGACCAAGAAACTTGCTCAAATAATCAATCAATCTATAAAATTATGTACTATATCTCATATCAGATTCATATATGCGAAGTGGTGTACATGATCTTTGGTAATAGGCATATGACAATGATTTCGGTGTATTATTTTTTCTGTGATTAAACCAAAAATAATTCATAGTAATATAAAAAATGATATTTGTAGTGTAAATCAATTTTCTTCTACAATCTCTGGTAGTAGATGCAAAAATGCATCTCATAATAATCATCAAGCGGAGAAACTAACAAGATATATAACTATTTTTTTGAGCTTTTCTGTTTTGATTCATAGGGTAAAAACTCAAATTAATGATACCAAGCTGATTATAAAAACGCTAAGTATTGAGTAAAATCGTATAGATGTCATTTTTTGTGGAATAATAATAAATATTGTTGTATAATCAGCTTATACTTTATAAAATATTTAAAAAAATATTTGTTATAAAGAAAGATTGGATTTTTTAATTATTGTCTATTAATTTTTTTTGGATATTATGAGATATTGATTTTCTATTTCGATTATTATTATCAAATTGCTTAAATTTTTCAATCAAAGTTTGGATATCTTTGTAATTTACTAGGATACCAGACGCCGTATCTACCAATTCTGGTGTAGCTCATTGATTGTATCCAAATACAGGTACTCATAGAAGCAATGCTTCAGCTGTACCCAATCCAAAACTTTCTTTGGTTAGATTTATTAGTCATTTTGATTGTTGTATAATTTTTATTCTCTCTTGGATGTCATCTATCCATCATGTAAATATAATATTCTCTCATGCTATCGATTTGAGATATAATTCATCTGGTCAGGATCATATAATTATAAGAGGTAATTTTAATTTATTGAATAATTTGATAACTAAATCTGATTCTCTTACAAAGTTTACCAACCTTCCAACATAGACATAATAGTTCATTATATTTGTGCTTATCGTCGTATTGAAATATTCTTCACTTATCTTTGGATATTTTATATGACAATCTATTCAGTAAATTTCTTTTGCGAGCTTGGCTGTATAATTGCTATTTGCATAACAGGTATCAAACTTTGTAAATTTTTTGTCTCGTTTTTTTAGATTTTTGACAATTATTTTGAATAAAAATCATTTTCGTCATTTTATTTTTTGGCTATATTCATCATAATGACTCCATATGTATTGCATAGGGGAGTGCAAATATAATTTAGTAGAAAGTGGAAAGTTGAAAGTAGAAAGCGAGATGTTTTTGGTAATTGCGAAGGATGATATTGTGATGTGGGCTGGTTTGTATTTTTTGATTTTTTGGGATAATAACTTCATTAGACAAGGATAGAAAAACATTAGGTTACGATAATCAAATATTTGTGATAGTAATGCAACTTTGTGGTTTGTGAAATATAAGAAGATCTTATTTATTTGTCGAGGTAGAGCAGTTTTGATCTTTATTTTTATGTTTCCGATTGTTAGATATTTTCTATCTGAGACTAGTGTGAATATTTGAGAATGACTTATTTTGTTGTCTGAATTTGCAAAATCTTCTTTGATTAGATCTTGAAATACATTTAGAGCTCATCACTGAGCTATCCGACAATGTACAAAAGCAATTTTCATAATATATCTATGTAAATAAAATTAGTTTTGTTGAATTTAAATACTTTGTTTGAATTTGCAAATTATTTTTTTATTTAAGTATTGAAAAACCTTATAAAAACAATATTAAGAAGTGTTGAATATTTTTTAGTGTTAAGAAAAGATTATGGATCCAGAAAGAAAATCAGATTTGAAAAGAAATTTTGTAAAATTTGTGATATGAATTATACTTTTGTCATTTAGTTTTGCTTATGTACAAAATAATCCTGCAGAAAAGATATCTATCTTTTCGGGATTTCAGATAATTTTTCAAAAAGCTGCTGTGGTTTTTAGCAATATTATAGGTGAAAATTGAGAGCTATTGAAAAGAAAATATTCATTAGAAAAATATTATAAAGAGCTTATAAAATCTGCAGAAAATAGAAAATGTGTTTCGATCGAAACAACCAAGAAAATTATAGAAGAATATGAAAGATTGAAGACAGAAAAATTAGAAGACTTGGAAGAAAACTTGCCTTTTTATTCTAGATCATCTTATCAACATGAGGTAGATATAGAAAAATGATGTGAGAATAAAACATTTGAAGATTAGTATAAATAAAAAGAATTTATTATAAAAAATCCTGATATTAGATCAGGATTTTTTGTTTATTACTGTATATAAGTTTTGGAATAATTTATATTGTTTTATCATATAAATGGTATCTTGACTCATCGAAAAACTATAAGGTCTTTGAATAAGATATATACACCAAGTCACATTAATAATATAAAGAATACTAGATTGATATATCATTCTATATTGAAATATTTTTCTGGTTTGAATCCTCATATCCATTGTATCAGACTTCATAATATCCTACCTCAGTCAAGAGCTGGTATGGGTAATATATTGAATATAGCTAAAGCCAAAGATATCATTCCAGCAAATCATAGGTAAGCCATTCGATCTTTTTGTTGTATTAGGGCATCTCAAAACTTGATTGCTCATACAGGTCATGCTAATTTATTTACAGATTCTTTGATTCTTTTGCCATTAAAAGAAACCAAATCTTTTCATAACTTACCAAGAGCATTTAATGTTAAACGTGTCTGAGCTTGTATTTCTTTTAATCACATTATAATTGCTTGATTTATGGGGACTTTGATTTGTTTGATTTGTATATTATCTGATGAAGTTATCACGACTCCTAGTAAACATTGATCTATAGGACATTGTCAGTTTTGAATTATAGTTTGATTGTCTCTAGCTATTGTGATTTGAAATTCTTTTCAGATATTTTCTTGTAGAGTTTTGCCTATGTTTCGTGTATTGATGGCAGTATTGTTTATTTGTAATATGATATCTCAGGATTGTATTCATAATTGATATCACAACATATTTGGAATTACGCTTTCTATAATAGCTTGTGATTTTTGTATATCTCAACTGATAAATCAATTTTGGTCTAGAAATGATATAGTTGGCATCAAGTAGCTTTTGCTTCATCCAACTAATGCATTTTCTGGTATGATTGAAATTGGTTTAACTCAAAAGGTAAAGATTGTACTAAATATAAATCGAGCAAATAAAAAATTCATAACTACTCATGCTAGCATGATTATAATTTTTTTGTGTATAGGAGCTTTGATCAAGCTATCTTTTGCATGAAATTCTTCAGGATTGCTTGAATCTTCTCATTTGAGTCTGACAAATCATCCAAGTGGAATTCGATTCAAAGTATATTGTGTTCATGATTTGTCTTTTCATAATTTGCATGCTTTGGGAGGAATACCTACACCAAATTCCAATACTTTTACTCAAGATTTTTTGGCTGCTCGAAAGTGTCATAATTCGTGTATGATTACTAATCACATAAACATTAAAATTCATATAATTAAACCTGTCATAATAATTTTGAAAATATAAAAAATTGGTTTGAATACTATTTAATAAATAGTATAATTTATTCAAGCTAAAACTCAATTATAAATTTTAGATTATAAATTGTAAGTTGATGTATTATGATGCACATACACATTTGAATAGTCCTGAACTTTTTGCTGATGCTCAAAAATATGTTCAGAATTTTATCGACATTGGATGAAAATCAATGGTAATTGTAGGAGCTAGTGATGAATATAACTCAAATTCAATTAAAATATTAAAAAATTACGAACTGCGAGTTAGTAATTGAGTATTGAAGTTTACGTTTGGTTTGCATCCGGAGATATTAATCCAAAATAATCAAATCCAAAGTTTAAAGTCCAAAGTAGAAGATCTTAAAAAATTAATTTTAGATTCCGGTTGCAACTCCGCAATAAAACCAGAATGAAAAAATAATGTTGTTGCAGTAGGTGAGTGTGGAATTGATTTATATTATCCGTGATCTGAGCAAACTTTGGATTTACAAAAAGAACTTTTTGCTATGCAATGTGATTTAGCACAGGAATTAAAACTTCCTTTAGTTATACATTCAAGAAATGCTTTTGAACAGACTTTGGATGTATTAAAAAATTATAGAGACTTGACTGTGTATTTTCATTGTTGGGGATATTGACCTGAAGAAGTTAAAAGATTAAAAAATTTTGGATTAAAAAATTTATATGTGTGATTTTGTGGTAATGTGACTTACAAAAAAGCTGATGAATTACGTGAGAGTCTAAAATTGGTTTGAGAAGATCAATTGTTGTTGGAAACTGATGCTCCATATTTATCACCTCAAATTATAAGATGAACTCAGAATGAACCTGCTAATGTGAGGTATATTTATGATTATGTATCTGAATTTCTTTGAAAAGAAAAAAATGCTCTACAAGAGCAAATTGAAAAAAACTTTAGAAATATTTATGGACTCTAAACTCATACTCTAAAATAAATTTCTTTATCTACTAGTTCTCTTTTGGTTCATCGTTTGAGGGCAGAAATCTGTTTCATAATTTCTATTTTTTCTGAAGTGTTTATTGTTGGTTTTAATCGAGGTAAATCAGTTTGAAAACTAAACGGTCTAGTTTGTTGGTTATTTATTGCAATTTTTACTGCCGCTCTATGAGCATCTGCATTGACTAAATCTGTCTGACTAAATTCTGGTCACATTTCTTTTTCCAAAAACTCTGCGTCCGGAGCTCAGACTTTGTATATAAATAAATTTCCAATGTTACCAAAAATTGTTTTGGATAAATCTAAATTTCATCACAATCATTCTTGTTTGAGCTGATCTATATATTGATGAGCAATAGTAAGTCATAATTTGTATTTTCTAGCCTCAGACAATATACTTTCTATAGACTTGGAAACATAATTTTGGAATTCATCTATGTATAAGAAAAAAGGTTTTCTATCTTTGGGATCTAATCCAGCTCTTTTGAGGGCTGCAAGTTTGATTTGCATTGATATCATTCTACCAACAAGTTGGCTATTTACTTCTCAAGTTAATCATTTGGAAAGTTTGACTAAAATTACTTTCCCTTGATTCATAGCATCAAAAAAATTGAATGATGACTTGGGTTGTCATATTACATTCCTGATGTATGTACCAGTAGTAAATGGTCAGAATTTAGCCTGTATAAATGGTATAATCTCTGCCTTTTCTCTGTCTCACATTTTTTTGTAAGTTTTGTTCCATCGAGCTGATATCACAGGATTTTTTATATTTCTGATTTTGGATTCAGCGAATGCGTCATCGGTAAACAATCTCATTATATCTACCAAGGTTCATCCTTCTGGTTGTTCCATTAGTAGAAAACATGCGTTACGGAAATAATCTTGTATACGTGGTCCAAAAATCTCTTCTCCATACATTGATACAAACATCTCTACAAGATCGTTTGTGACTACATCTCTTTCATCTTCAGTTTCTGTCCCATCCAAGGGATTGAATGCTATAGGATATTCTGTATTAGCTAAATCAAAATAGACTAAATCATCTATTTTTTCTTTGGGGAAATATTTCATAGTGTCATCTACTAAATCTCCATGAGGATCTATTACACAAAATCAGCTGCCTAATCTAATATCTTCTAATATGGATGTTTTCATAACAGTTGATTTTCCAGAACCTGTCTGTCATAATATATATACATGTCTAAATCTATCGTCATTGTCTGTCATAATTCTTACTTCTTTTTTTACTCCGCCATATGTATTGTATCATAGTAGTATACCTTCTAATGGTAGATTATCGGGAGCTGGTATGATTTTGTATCTTTGTCGCGATATACGTGGATTGAGATTGAATCTAGCATGTGGAAAATGGACGATTGATGAAAGTTCTTTGATATTTAATATCATTTTTTTGTCCATTTCATTTATGTTGGTCCATCGTCATTTATTTGTAAAAAATATTCTTTGAATCGTTTCTTTTGCAAAATTTATGATATTTTTTGCTTTTTTGAATTTGATTGTATTTAGTCAGATATAGTTGTATTGATTGAATAGTCTGGATATATCCTCTATAATTTTTTTGGGCCTTTGAGGGTCTGGTGATGTAGCAAAAGTCCTTATCTTTACATTGAATAATTCATCATCAATTTTTTTGTCAAAATCTCATAATTGTTGTTGTGAAAAATCATGTTTGTGCTCATCTTTATCTTTGGAAGAGTTTTCTTTGGAGTCTTCTTTGAGTCATTTTCGCATACTCAAAATAGCTGACCGTAATCGTCAATGATCTTTTCATTCTTTGATTTTTTCTGCTTTTTTTCTGAGTTTTTTGAGCCGTGCTTCTTCAAGTGGTTCAACTAATATTTGTAATAATAATTTTTCGTTTTTATCTATTTTGGAACAAGAAGATAATATACTATCCATAGGATCCGCTTCAAATGATTCATAGGTTTTGATAGGATGGACACTGTGTTTTGTAAGCATAAACTCTCATCATGCCATATATTTTCATGCTTCTAATAACTTTGGTTGGTCTATAATATCTACTATTGCTCATGCATAAAATGATGATATCATTTTTTCTACTGTTGCTAAGTGATCTTGAGCTACTCATATGATAAATTTTATCATTTCTTTCTCTACTAGTATTTCCATACTTATATAATTGTTTCATAGTTTTTTGTATTTTCGTTTATCTTCGTATATTGCATAAAAATTTTTGTAAACTTGATTCATTATCTCTATATTGTTTTTCATGGTTTGTGTATGATCAGTAGCTTCTATATCAGAACTCTTTGCTACAGCATTTTTGGGTATCCTAATTTGCAAAAATCTAATATCATTAGCTTGTTTGATTTTGTGTTTTTGGATATAACTTAGAAATATTAATTTATAAAAAATAGTTATTAATCCAAAGATTAATCATATAATCAATATAGTAATAATTATAGTCAAAAAGTCAGTATTCATTGTTTATTAACTACTTTAAAAGGTAGATACTAAATTATAATCAAATATTGAATAAAAGCAAATTTGTAGAACGTAAAAACGTAGCAATGCAAAAATGTAAAAATGATTTAGTTAAATCGGTTTGCTTTTGATATTTTTTTTGAGAAATTCAAATATTTTTTCTTTTTTGTTTCTGTTTTTGATATCGTCTATTACTCGATTTAATGTTTTTTGTATTAGATTTCATATGATTGGTCAGGCTTGTATTTGAAAATATTGGATAATATCATTCCCATTTATAGCTAAATTCTTGATAGTAAATTGTCATTCTTTTTTGTTGAGAGTTTTTAATTGTTGTTTCAATTCTCTCACATCGGATATGTCGCTGCTATTTTGTAGTGGATTGTATTGTCATAATCTATCTGCAATAGCAATATCTAATACATTGTTTACTTTTTCAAATCCAGCTTCACTCAAAAATTTTCTAAGCTTTTTTTGTTTGTTTGGTGGACTTGCATTGAGTATCTCTTCTGGTTTGTGATGCCAAGCTATATAGTCAGATATTTCTTTGATTTCTTTGCTAGAAAATCATAATTTGGAGAAATCTTTTTGAGCTATTTGTGGTCAATTTTTTCTATGGTTGTTTGGTCATGACATGATTTCTCTGATTTCATCTTTTGATAATCAGGGTTTGTATTGTGAAAATTGTAGTGGTTTGCCTACGTCGTGGTACAGCATGGAGAATCTAACTATTGGGTTGGTATTTATTTTTTGTAATTGGTAGAGAGTCAGCATAGTATGTGCATATACATCAAATGGATGGTATCTTACTGGCTGTTCTATTTTTTTGGTTTTGGCTAGTGCTGGAAAGATGTATTTCAACATTCAAGATTCATCTAATAATGCTGTGAATCCAAATGGACTGCCGTCCTTGAATCATTTGAAAAGTTCTTCTTTGATTCTTTCTTTGGCAATATTTTTTATTAATTTTGAATTTTTTTTGATGCTTGTTCGTGTCTCTTTTTCAAAATCAAAAAGTGATATTTTGGATTCATTTGCTTGTTCTTGAAGTTTTTGATTGATTACGTTTACAAATCTGATTGCTCTAATCAATCTGAGCGCATCTTCTTGTAATCTTTGATCTGGATCTCAACATGTTTGTAATTTTCTGTTTGTGATGTCTTGTATTCATTGAAAAGGGTCTATGATTATTCTGATTGTGTTTGAAGTGATAGATATATTGGGAGATTTTTGTGATATTGTGGTATGGATTTTGGGGTCGTCTAATAAATGATCCAAAAAATCTGGCTGAAAAATTCAGTTTTTGAATAATTTTTTGATATAATTATGTTTTTGTAATATCAAAATATTTGAATCAGACATAAAACAGATTCATTCTTTTTGGAGAATATCTATTTGATCTTTTTTTGTTTGAGTCTTGGTGGTGTCTGATATCTTTAATTTATATTTGGTGGAAAAATAATAAATACAATTGATTGTAAAATCTCTCCTAGCTGAGTCCAAAAGTATATCATCACTTCGTGTGATTTGGTCTGGATGGCGAGTGTCTTTGTATCATGATTCTGTGCGGAGAGGGGTGAGTTCATATTTGATTGTTTCATTTCTCCTACTTGATCCGTCTTCAGCGGATTGCGGGACCTGACTGTCGTCAGACAAGTTTTTGTTTCACTTCATGTTTCTCTGTTTCACTGTTTCATTTTTTTTGATTAGTGTGATGGTTCAGAATTTTTCTGTAATGAAGTGGGATATATCTTGTTTGTCTATTTGATTGTATATTTGTTTGGGATTTCAAGCCATGGTAAAGTCTATATCAGTGGGGGAGTTTTGTATTCACAGTAGGATATCTCTGATAGATCAACCAACAAGAAAAATATTATCGTTTTGGATTTTTTTATTTAGATATTTGATGTGTTTGTCTAGTAGAATTATATTTTGGAAGTTTAACATCTAAGAAATTAACTAATTAAAAAATTAACTAATTACGTATTGAAAATTAATAATTTGTTTATAAATAACAAGGTTTTTGTAAAATAAATAATTGTTCTACAGGCTGACTTTTCCCATTGCCGCAAAAGTCAGCAAAAGGTTTAGTTATTTGCAAGACCTGTATGCCGGCAAGCAGACTCGCTACAGCTATTATGTTTGTTTTTTTTGTATGATTAGCGGCTCAAACAATTTGCAAAGAACCAAAAACTCAATTGTATTTTATGGAGTATAAAAGTTTAAAATGATTCTTTTTTGTCTATGTTGTAATGGTCATAATCTAAATTATTTATTAAGTTTTTCTTAAAAAAAATAGAGCTTCAGGGCGATACCATGAAGCTCGTAGAATGCAGTTTAGCCTTACGTGATTGTTTCATTTAGAGTACTAAATGTATCCACGTCATTTCACTGGATTTGGCCAGTTACTCAGGATTATCACCAGGTCGGATCACCATTTTTTGGCATGTATATTGTCCGTTCCATGTTGTGGTCCTATTACCCTCACCCCTAAGGGTAAGTTTGGGCTTTTCCCATACTTCTCATATGAGTTTTTTAGGGAATCGCTATTGCTTTGTTCCGCATCCGAGTGATTTTATATTATTTTTTGTTTAAATAAAAAAATAGGTTGGTTTGATTATACTTTTATGTGTTTTGGGGTAGCAGGGATCCGCCACGGAGTACTCCGTGATTCAACCCTGGACCTTTACCTCTAAAGCGTTACTGCCTACCAAAAAGTTAAAAATCAATAAATAAAAAAATAGGCTAGTGTGCCTATACTTTTATGTGTTTTGGGGTAGCAGGGACCCGCCACGGAGTACTCCGTGATTCAACCCTGGACCTTTACCGCTAAAGTGGTACTGCCTACCAAAAAGTTAAAAATCAATAAATAAAAAAATAGGCTAGTGTGCCTATACTTTTATGTGTTTTGGGGTAGCAGGGATTCGAACCCTGGACCTTGTCCTTAAGAGGGACCTGCTCTACCAACTAAGCTACTACCCCATAGTAACAAAACTATTTTCTTTGATCTATCTTTCAATGTGTCATGATTTTTTAATCATTCTTTCTAATTCAGTTGCATCTTTTTTATTTAAATATTCAAACCATCATAATAATTCAATATTATTTCATGAGACCTTTACCGCTTTAGCGGTACTGTCTCTACCAAAAAGCTACTATCCTAAAATAATTAACAAAAAAAATACGTGAATGATATATAAGGATATACTTTTGAAATTCAATTTAAAGTTTATTTCCCCTTTTTTTTGTGGTCAGGATTTTTATTATCTGTTATATTTTACTATAAAAAATGAATATGCAATTTTATGATGAAGTCAAAATAAGTATAGAATCTGGTAAATGATGAGATGGTATAGTCTCTGGTAGGAGAGAGGCCAAAGAAGCTTTTGGCGGTCCTTCTGGTGGAGATGGATGAAATTGAGCTTCGGTTGTTTTTGTGGCGTCAAAGGATGAAAACACGCTTTTGAAATATAGATACAAAAAAATATTTAAGTGAACTCCATGAGAACAAGGTAGGACCAAAGATCAATTCTGAGCCGATGCTGAAGATATCAAACTTGTCGTCCCGGTGGGTACTATAATAAAAGATTCCCACACTGGTAATGTTTTGTATCATTTTGTAAAAGACAAAGAAGAGTGGGTAGCTTTGCAATGATGACAATGATGAAAGTGAAATATTCATTTTAAGGATTCTGTAAATCAATATCCTACTTTTTGTCTGTTGTGAGAACCATGACAAAAGAGAGAGATTACTTTGGAGCTTCAATTGCTTGCTGATATAGCTTTGATTGGGACTCCTAGTGTAGGAAAATCTTCTATTATAAATGCTATATCTCACGCCAAAGCAAAAGTAGCTGAATATCCTTTTACGACATTGGTACCTAACTTATGATCTGTCAATGTATGAAATTATAATTTTAATGTGATAGATATCCCATGATTGATCAAATGAGCATCAAGTTGAAAATGACTTGGGAATGCTTTTTTGAGACATATTTTAAAATCAAATGTTTTTTGTTTTGTACTGGATGCTGCTAGATATGATAGTGGAATAAATGATTTGAATCAGCTTTTGGAAGAAATCGATATTTATGTCAAAGAAAAGTTTGTTTTATCTAGTGATTATGACATTGTTATCAAAGAAGAATGATGATATATACATTTTATAGTTAACAAATGATGAGAGATAGTGATACACAAAAAAATATTGATAATTATAAACAAATATGATTTGGTCAATGATATGGAGATTATACAGGAATATAAAAAACAGGTTTTGAAGAATTTTGGAATATTTATGAAACAAAATAAATGGAAAAATCTGACTAAAAAAATCTTTGATCAAAATACATTTGTGATTTCTGCAGCTACTCATCTGTGATTGGATGATATGTTGAAAAAATTTGTAGAGATATTACAATCTTCGTCTTATGTAAATTATGTGGATATAATAAATGTCGTCAAGTCTAAAGAATCTAATAAAGATGAAATAATCGTAGATATCACAGATATAGATAAAAAAATGTTGTTGGAAAAATGATATGTAGAAGAAGTGAATTTTAGATATTGAAAAGTTTGGAAAATATCCAATCCAGAAATTTGTAAATTGGTATTTATACTACAATGGTGAAATGATGAGGCAGAAATGTGGTTTTGGAAAGTGATGTGAGAAAGAGGATTCTTAGAATTATTGGAAAATGCAGGTGTAAATAAATGAGATGTACTAAAAATCAAAAGTTATTATGAATGATATGAAGATAGATATATCCTTTATTAGAAACGTGAAATTAGAAATATACTTTATTAAACTTGTCATATCGAGCCTGTCTGCCCGATAGGCAGGTTTGTCGAGATATCTCTTAAGTTTGCTAGAGATTTCTCCACTTCGGTCGAAATGACAGAAAAAAATTTGGAATTATAAACTTTTAGTATTGAATATTAGAATTATGTTTGTTATTTTAGCAATTTCGGATTCAGATAAGCATTTTGATAGTGCTATCAAAGAATATCAAAAGAGGCTTTGAAAAGGTTTGAAAATCCAAAATATTAAACCGACTAAAAACTGAACAAACGAACAGATAATTCTCAAAGATACTCAAAATATAATAGATATATTATCCAAAAATTTTGTATCTTATAAAAAAGTTTTGCTTAGCAAAGAATGAAAAAATTTGGATACGGATCAGATTTTTGATTTTTGCAAAAGAAATAATGATATAATTTTTATCATATGATGACCTTATGGTTTGGATGAAAAATTATTGGAAAAAATTGTTGATTTGAAACTTGGATTTGGATGTGCAACTTTGCAACATGGATTGGCAAAATTGATATTATTGGAACAGATTTATAGAATAATTATGATATCACAAAATAGAAGTTATCATTATTAATCATATATTTTGTAGTCTACATGGATGTAGAAATAATTTTTGATTAAAAATCATCAAAATTTTCGGTATTTGATAATATCTTTATATTTTATGGCTATATTTCATGTAGGTAGATCTTTTCTGATCAATTTAGAAGGGGTTCATGAATCATAAACATAAAAAACCTCGTCTTGGTCATTGTATCATCGCAAACTGATGTAATGTTGTACAGATAGAGCTTTGATTAGACTAAATTGTTTTTTGCTTTTGTATGCATGTCATATTACCAATATTACTGGTCATTTTAATAGTAGATTTTTGAGAAAACTTATTTTATTGTCAAATCACTTTTGTTTGTGTCTTCATTTATTTACTGTCAATCAATGTTTTTTTAGTACTTTGATAACTGTATAAGGTAGCATAAATCATGATATTTTGTTCCAAAAGGTAGGAGCATAGTCGTGTATGGTCAAATCTATTTCTTCCTGAAAACTTTCTATTATATTTTTGAGAGTATACATTCCACATCANNCATCATCCAAACCTTTTTTGTTGATGATATCTGTGTATCTGATATGGTATGATTCGAGAGTTCATTATCTAATAAAAAACAAAGATTTAAAATTATTATATTTTATTTAAAATGTCTGTGATTATGGAATTGAAAACATCCATTCACTGGTCTGTCAATTTGAGTTTTTTGTCGTTTATAGTGCAAAATCATTGTTCTTGATATGAGTATATTAATGACTGGTAATTTGGCACCAATATGTTTGTAAATTCATCTATATTGTCGATTCATTGATCTGTCCTCAGTCACAAAAAAAACTTTTCTATAAGATAATCATCATCATTTAAAATCTGAATATTATTGGGATCTATAATTTTTCAATTTATATAATCAGTTATGTTTTGAGTATTGGTAAATCTAATTCATTTATTGTTTATATCAAAATCTGGATTGATAGTTTTGATTATCTTTTGGTAATTTGGTATATTGGAATTTAAAAATGATGATCATGCTACTCATAGTCATATGTAATTTTCCATATTTCGATATACTCTATTGTGGATGCTGCTTTTTCATAATTTGGAAAAATTGGATAGTTCGTATCTAATATATCATGAGTCTAGTATAATATCTTTTAGTAAAGAAAATTCATTATAAATATCATCATCATTACTTATCCGTCAAGTCGTCAGGTCAAAAGTAGAAGGTCATCAGGTCTTTGTAGTAGAAAGTCATTTTAATTGTTCGTGATATCGTAAACTTCAATGGAATAATTCTAGTGTATATAGAGAAAAGCTCTCTGCAAATAGAGAATTTACAAAATCTTGAAAAAAGTTTAATGTGTTTTGATCCCATAATTGTTGGTTTCATTTTCTAGTTTCATTGAATTTGCCAAAAGCTATAAAGTCAAAATTGAACAGATTGTTGCTTTGCTTGATATCTCTAAGTCATCTGAGAAACTCTACCAATCATATAAATGTAGTTTCTCTTCAGGATTGTTGTAATATTTTGTTATCCAGACTTTGTATTCAAAAACTGTATCTCAATCTGGCTAATGATTTGTATTTGTTATTTAATTCTTGTATGATTGAATATATTTCTTGTTGAGGATAGGGATTGAATTCGAAACTAAGTTCTGCTAAATTTTCTAAATCAAATTTACTTGCAATTTGATCTATGATTTTGATAATATTTTGAGCTCATATCTTATTGGGAGTTCATCATCCAAAATATAAAGATTTGATTTGTGGTTTGGCTAATATATCTGAATAAAAATTTATTTCTTTGGTCAAGCTAGCTATATAATTATCTATTATTTTTTGTGAGTTTGATAGGTTGTTGACTGGGAAAATATTAAATGAACAATATTTGCATTTTTGATTGCAGAATGGTATATGTACATATAGACTCAACATATAGTAAATGGTAAATTTTAAAGTTGAAATGATAAATTACTCGAAATAAGTTTGAGTATTATTTTTATTTTTGATATAAACTTTGTTACTAGATTTTACTATAAAGATTTTTGATTGTAATTGTATATATTTTTAAAGCCCAATCTAAATAAAACTAAAACATATTATGATTTAGTCAATTTTTTGGATAATTTATCAACAAAGATTACAATCCCAAATCAAATAAAGCAAATTATAATACAAATCAAAATTTCATTGGATCGATTAGGTATGATATTTTTTTCAATTAAAGGTTTGATTTCTCCATGTCTATCTATGTAGGTTTCTATAATTTCTTTCCATGGCCAAACTTTGTTTAAAGCTCCCAAAATAAATCATATCAATACTATAACCATTTGATCGTGCCATTTTGTTTTGATTCGATGCAAAAGTTTGGAAAATCCAAGCAGTCAAACAATTGCTCCAAAAATAAAAATAAATAAAGAAGGTATTGCTGATAAATTTCAAGCTACTACTTCTACAACATTGTTTAAGACTTGTTGATATTGGCCCAAAATAACCAAAATATAAGAGCCACTAATTCCTGGCAGAATCATTGCTATAATAGCAATAAATCCAGAAGCAAACATTGTCCAATTACCTGATCCCAAATTGAATGTTGGTAATGATGTCAGATAATATCCTATTGCAATACCGATAAACAAAAGCAACAAGTAAATATATCTAAATTTTTTGATAGATCTTCTCAAAATCAAAACAGAAGCCAAAATTAATCAAAAGAAAAAAGACCAAACAAAAACAGTATAATTATCCAAAAGATAACTAATTAATTTTGCAAAACTAAAAATTGCTATAAAAATTCAAGCAAAAAGTGTCAACAAAAAATTGCCATTAATAGCTTTCCAAGCTTTTGCAAATTTTCCGTTCAATACGAGCTTCAATGTATTGAAGTTGAATGCATACAATGCATCAATCAAATCATCATAAATCCCTGTGATAAATGCTATAGTTCATCCGCTTATACCTGGGATGACATCACAAACTCACATTAATATACCTTTTAAAAATAATATAACTTTTTTCATAAATATAATAAAAAACTAAAATATTTTGTATTTGATCAAATCTCAAATCTGTAATTGATTGTCATTTCAAAATTTGGATATTATTTGATTTAATTTGACTTCATCGTAAGGATCTATTTCGGGAGCATGGAGTCGTGGACGAACTGTTACCTCACCCCCAGCCCCTCTCCACTGTGTAGAGAGGGGAGATCTGTTTGAAATATCTATTATGGTTTGTATAACTTCTTGAGTTTTATTAAAGACATCATCATTTGTAAATCTAATTACATTAAGATTATGTTTTTTCATAATAATATCTCTTTTCTTGTCATATTCTTTTTGATCTTTAATATTATGTATACTTCAATCTATTTCTATAATAAGTTTTTTTTCTGAGCAATAAAAATCTGCAATATAATTTCATATTGGATGTTGTCTTCTAAATTTAATATTATTTATTTTTTTATTTCTTAATATTTCTCGTAGAAATAATTCAGCTTTTGTTTGATTTTTTCTTAGATTTCTAGCTAACTCTATCATAAAATTTCATGATGGTAATTTATTTTTGCCAACGGTATATATTGTTGGGATTCTATTTCCCTCTCCATGTAATGGGGAGGGATCAAGGGTGGGGTAAATGTCCATTATATATCAAATATATTCTTTTCATTTTCTATTGTCTTCTCGATCTAATAATTGGTGATTGACTAGTTGTTTAGTTTGAGTAAACCTTTTTCTAATAATATTATCAGGAACTTTGTTGTCCAATTTACTTGATGTAGCAAATGGCTCATTATGATATTCAAATAGTGATATATTGTCAAAATATTTTAGATTAATAAACTTTAATAATTTGTCATGATCTTGATCGGTTTCACCAGGGAATCAAACAATAAAATTGGTCCTAATAAAACTGACTGGAAACTCTTTTTTGATAAAATCTAGTAATTGATATATTTTTTGTTCATCATAAAATCTTCACATTCTTTTGAGTATAGGAGAAGATATATGTTGCAAAGGTATATCAAAATATGGAATAAACTTTTTGAATTTTTTGAGTTTTTTGAGTTGTTGGATGGTGATTATATCTGGATATAGGTAGAGTAGTCTGTATTTGAAATCCTGACTGCCGTCAGGCAGGCTTACATTTATTTTTTCTATATTTTCCAATAGTTCAAATAATTTACTTTCACCGTACAAATCTCTTCAATAAGTTGTAGTGTCTTGTGCAATCAAAATAATTTCTTGGATCCCTGAATTGATCATATTGTGAATTTCAATCAAAATTTTGTCTATTGGTAGAGATTTTTGTTTTCATCTAAGTTTGGGAATGATACAAAAAGTACAATGATTGTCACATCATTCAGCTATTTTGAGATATTCAAATCAAAATTCAGCATTGGTATATGCTCTAGGAGATTGTGTAAATTGGAAGTCTCTGAAATCTTTGCTGTTGTATCATTTAATCAAATTGGCTATTGTAATATTTTCGAAATCATTTCGGGATAAAAAAAATAAATCCTTCGACAATTTCTTTCCTTTTTCAAATCCCCCTCAGCTCCCCCTTTGCCCCTCATTCCTCAGGATAAATCAAGGGGGTATTAGTTTATTTGAAAGAGTTTTGAAATATTGTAGTCAGCATCATAGGAGATAAACTTTTTTGGATTTTTTAAAAAGATTATTCATGGTATTTATCATCTCTTCCCTTCAACTAGAAATGAATCAGCAAGTATTTAAAAAAACAAATTCAACGTTTTTGTCATATGGATCGTTAGAATAATTTATTTCGTAGTTTGGATTGTTCATTCATAAATCAAAAATTCTTCACATAAGAAACTGTGTATCTACTAGATTTTTGTTACATCAAAGGTTAATAAATGAAAAATTGAATTGTTGCACTATTAACGGATTAAAAAATTAAAAGTCATCGTGAGTGAAACGTGGCGATCTTAATATTGCTTTGTCACTTTGTTCCTCGCAATGACAAAGTGAATATTATAATGATTAGCATAGAAAGTAATTATTAGGTTGATTTAATCAAATAAAAAATTAATTTTTGGTCAGATTTATATTTTATTTATTTAGATAATATGAGAAAGGTAATTTGATTGACTTTGTTTTTCTTTTTATGAATAGGATCTGCGATGGCAGCAGATTTATCTTCATCACTTTGGGAGGTCAATAAAGAAATTAGTATATATGGGGAAGGATTTGGTAGTGAAATAGGGCAGTATGGGTGAATATGTTTTGATAGTAATGATAAATGTTTCGTCAAAGATAGTCCATGACTTATATTTTGGAATGACAAACAAATCAGATTTTATGTACCTGGCAATATTTCTTTGAAATGAAAGTTTAAGGTCTATATCAATGGTAAGCTCAAAGATGAGCTAAATTATAGTGTAAAACCTACTATTCTCGATATATCTGATGGTACTTATATCAAAAAATCTGGCTGAGCCGGAGAAAAAATTTTGATTCAATGAAATTGATTTGGAAATATTGGGGGTAGCGTGTATTTGGGAGAATATAGAGCTAATATTGTATCTTGGAGCGAAAATGAAATCTGGTTGAATCTGCCTCAAATCAAAAAAACAACTAATAATTTGAGAGTAGAAAATAATATTTGATTGACTTCATCTAGCTTGCCTTTTGATTTGTATCCCAAGCTTAGTAATGATCAATATTCTGCTAGGCAACAGTATCTGAGTGTGTTGTGAGTCCAAGATATCTGGAATAAATATTCCAAACTATGAGATGGGATAACTGTAGCTGTTTTGGACGTAGGGATCAAACTCAATCATGTGGATTTGAAAGATAATCTATGGGTAAACAAATTGGAGATTGTAAATAATTGAATAGATGATGATGCTAATGGATATATAGATGATAGTCATTGATGGAATTTTGTTAGCAACAATAATAATATGAATATCCAATCTGATCATGGTACTATGATAGCTGGTATAATATCTGCTCGTAAAGATAACTGACTGTGAATTGCAGGTATTGCTCCCAATGCAAAAGTCATGGCATTGAAAATATTTGATGATTGATTGAATATGATATACAACATAGACAAAGCAGTCAAGTATGCTGTAGATAATGGTGCTAAAATAATCAATATGAGTTTTGGTGCTGATGATCTATGATTCTATGATAATGGTTTTGATAAAACTTTTGAATATGCTTATAATAATTGAGCTGTATTGATAGCTGCAGCAGGTAATACTTTGAACAAAGATAAACAAAATTTGGATAAATATCTGAGTTCTCCAGTGTGTAATGATTGAAATAAAGATTTGGTAATATGAGTGAGTGCTACCAATAATCAAAAAATAAAATCTGATTTTGCTCGTTATGGAGCTAGATGTGTGGATATTTCTGCTCCTGGTGAAGATATATTTAGTCTGTCAGACAAGAGATACAATTCTGGAGATATAGATTATGCTTATGGGCAATGAACATCTTTTGCTGCGCCGATAGTGGCAGCAGCTGCTGCATGGTTTTGGTCTAATAATCCTGATTTGAAAAATACTGATATTTATACTGCACTCAAACAAACTGGAGATGATATAGATGATCTAAATCCAGATTATAGATGAAAGATGGGTAAATTTATAAATATCAAAAAACTAATGGAGCGAAATTCTCCTAGTACAAATGACAATATTGCTACAGATAATATAGATAAAAAAGCTCTGAGTATATTCTTGTCTTTGAGATCCAAAATGCGCAATTATTCTGTAGTAAAAAGACAATATACATACCAATCTATATACGATATGCTTGAAAGATTTTCCAAAGATCCAGATCAACAAAAAAACTTATCATTTATCAGTTGATTGATGACCTTGATATGACAAGAGATATGAAAATAATTTTTATTCGTCCATAGTAGTTCTGCCAAGATTTTTGTTTGTACATATGTTTTGTTGGCATATACAATCTTCTGCGCTATATGCTGCTTCTATCATAAATATCATTGTACACATTTCTGGTTTGGTATAATTGGACTGGAATTGTTTATTGATACAAGATGTAGGATGACAATCTGATGGTAATGGTATACAGTCTTGATCTACCTGGCAAGTATTAGCATCTCATTGGATTGATTTGGGTGTATCTATTTGTTTGATTTGATTGACAAATACTTGGCCGTCTGCAGTCATACATTGCTCTGGATAAGATTCCATGATTGGATAACCTGCATCTACACATTGTTGAAAATTGCTTATTGTAGATTGATCTATTGTCGGTGTATATGTAGACTGGAGTTGTATAATTGTATTTTGCACTTCTTTGGAAATAAAATCAATTTCGGTTTTCCAATTTTTGATGATATCTATTTGATCGTCTTGGTATCTTTTGATCAGTTTATCTTTTAATATATATTGTAATTGATTATTGAAATTGGGATCTTCCATCAGCAAAACTAATTGAGGATCTTTTTGGATCATTTGTGTAAATTCTTTGGCTGGTGTCAAAAAAACATCTGCATTTTTTCTAAAAAACATAATACTGATCGTCAATAATATACCTGTAATCAATATAAATACTCATGAAATAGCTATACCTATTATAGCCATAGATTTTTGTTGTTTTTGGACCAATGCTATGATACCAAATACCAGTGCAGCTATAGATACAGGTATACCAAATACTATACCTATTACACTAATGCATAATAATGCTCAGATAATGCTGAGGACCAAGCTAGTAGTAGATAATCAGGTTTTGAGTTCTTGTGTAGACATAAGAAAATAAATAATATAAGTAAAAGTTTTTATTTAGACGAATTGTTTATAGCGATAATTTTGTTTATTTCAAATTATTTCAATTTTTTTGGAAACTTGAAAAATAAAATAACACTCCTGATATCACAAATATCAAGCTAAAAATTGAATTGAAAATAATTACTCCGATGACTCATGCATCGCCCCAAGATGCTTGAGCTGGTCGTATCAATAAGGCAAATATCGGAATAATAATCTGTATAAATGCAGTCAAAAATAATGTATATGACATTCCGCGAGGTTTGAATAATGATACAATTCATCAAATTATTATAATAATAGGTATTGTAACAAATAGTAAGTTTGCAGGATTGTCTTCGCTTCCAATTATACCTATAGCACCATTGGCCCAAGCCAAAATAAATATTCCTGCTAATCCAACATACCAAGCAAAGCGATATTTTTGGTTGTGAGTTTTGAGCCATTGCCACAATTTATAAACACCCCCAATAGCAAATATTATAATTATATAAGCTATAATTTCTTTATTTTGTAACTGTTTATTATATAGTCCAATTATCAATAATATTGATATAAGTATTGATATGATAGCTCATATAACTTTTGTTTTTGTGACCTTTGACATATACGAATATTTTATATAAATATTGTTGTTTTATTCTTGAAATTTTTTATTGCTTATATTCTACTTCCATTAACTCCACATTATTTATTCCTAAAATAAAATATGGATTTTGAGAATCAGTTCTTTTCATCACAACCCAATACGGCTTATCTAAAATGAAATTTTTTGGCTTTTCTGATTCCATCATCATAGCTTCCTTCATTACAATTACTGCTTCATTTTCAACTCTTGCTCCTTTTTCATCCATATCAAATTTAATATTTTCAAACATTTGAGCGATAAAATATGTTTCAAATCCTTTGTTGGCTAGATGTTTCCCAATTAATTCCACATAATCTCTATGATGATCAAGATGTAATTTCGGAGCTCTAAAACGATCAGATTCTCCAATAGTTGAAAGATATTGTTTATTACTCTCACTTATTTCTTTCACAACATCTTGGGGTTTTTTCATATCATAACCTTTTGCTAAAATCAATTCATCACTTTCGTCTTTAAGTTGTAATTTGATAATAAATTTATCATCATTTTCGTACTTTATAATTTTTATATTTTCTCTTTGAGCTTCGTTATCCGCAATAAATCCTTTTACTTTTTGCCCTTCAAATATAATATCTTTTTTGTTAAATTTGGTCTTATACTCTACTTCTTTCAAAAAATATGCGTAAGAAATAATATCTGTTGGACTTAAATTTATTTGTAAATTACCAAAAGTTTTTGTAGGAAATTTGTTTTTAGATTCTTTATTTATTTCATCGACCGTTTCTTGTCCGTAGCCACTTTTGATGTAATAGCTGTCTTGATCCAAATCATTTTTAGTAAAAACTGGATTATTTAGCTTGTCCAACATTTCCAAAACAATTTTGTCTTGCGTGTTAAGTTGTATGTCATCATTTATAATATTTTCAACTAATTCTGTCCAAGCTAAATTCATAGCTCCACCCCAAACATAATTTCCTTTATAATCGCTACCTAGATAATTGCTAGTAATATTGGTTTTTGTATTTTGAATTTCGTAAGCTTGACTTGGATCTTGTTGATTGCTACAAGCAGTCAAAAAAAATAAAATTACTAAAAATAAAGTTAATACTAATCTTTTCATGGTTTGGTATTTAAATTGTAAATTGAGATAAGCTTATTTTAATATTGATTTTTTGGAGTGATTTGATTGTAGAGATTTTTATGACTTTTGTGGTTTATTGTTTGAGAGATAGTATAAATGTGATTTAAATTGATTATAGAAATAATTTGAACTTTTTCAATTATAAAAAAAGCCCGTAAAAAATTTACGGGATTAATGTTGTTTTGCAATAGTTTGCTTCCTTATTTACAAGGTTTGCCACTGCCGTCTGGAAAGATTGTACAATTAGGGAATGCTTTCATGTAATTAGCCATAGCTAATAACTGTTCGCTAGTAAACTCATCTATCATTATAAAAGATGCTGATTCTCGATCTTTGAACTTAAATAAAGCATTACTTAATTGTCCTCTAGTGAAGCGGATACCAGCTTCATCCAGACGCTTTTCAGCGGCAAGTTGTTTTTTGGTTTTTTTTGATATTGTTTCCATAAAATTTTCGTCTATTATTTTGTTAATATTTATATTTTCTAAATATACTATAAATTTTTCCTACAAAAAGTCAATTATTTTTGCTTTCTTATATTTTAGATGAAGTGGAGATAAAATGTAATTTTTTCAATAAAAAAATCCTGGATTACCAGGATTGATGATAAATATCATCTCGATACAGATTTGTTTTTTGAAACGTATAATGCAAATACAGCAATACAAGATATCGGGAAGATAAATGCGTTTATCAAAACTTTTTGTTCAGTTACCATAGCTACTCCCAATGTAGCAAAGGCAATAAATAGGAACAAAAGTAGACTTGTTAGAATTACGATCTGTTTGGGTATTGTCATTTGTCGGCTTCTACTAATATCTAGCATTATCCAAAGTAGATACAGGAATACTAGATCTGCGGCAAATACAATCCATACATGTTTGCCAATTAAGTTTCCAATCATCATTGCAGCAAGGATAAATATTGCTATTGCCAATATGATTGGCGTCCAATATACTATCCAAGAGATGAGATTGTTTCCGGCTTCCTTGATTTTTTTAAGTATTGTGTTCATGACTTTATTTTTTGTGTTTATAATTTTGTTTTTAGATTTATATATTTTTTATATAAAAAGTCAAGTAAACTCTTTTTAAGAGATTTTTATTTTTGATTGTCTATTTATAATAATATTTGAGTATTTTGACAAATATAAATATCTAAGCTAAGAGTAGATTCGGTATGATTTAAACAATTTGATTATATTTCTAGAACCAAATTTTTTTTAATTTTGTTGCTTAGAGAAAAATCAGTTAGTTTGCCTGGTTTATGTTGGAAAATATCAAAGCCTTTTTCATTAAATCTTGGGATAAGATGCCAATGAACATGATTTGCTTCATCCATATAAATCAAATATACTTTATTTACTTTCAAAGTTTTTATCAATGCATTTCTAAGTTCATCGACCTTGTCCATTAAATATTCATAATCTTTTTTGGAAAGTAAATGCAAATCAGAAACTGGTTTTTTCCAAACAATGACAGTATGTCCTTGGACAATAGGATAGTTTGCTAAGCAAGCATATAGTTTTGAATCATCATAAATGATTGCTTGTGCAAATGGTTTTGGTAATTTAACTCTCATAAGAATAATTTAAATCTATATAAACTTTTGTTTACTATGTTTGGCTCAAGATTAATCAATATTGGAGTAGATCGGGGACAGATGATTTTTATGGTCTATATATTGGAGGTGTAGCAACTTTGAATGTGCCATTAATTTTTTTGACTTTAAACTCAAAATTATCTCTAGATGGCATTTCTTCCTCAGTTGCGCCACAACATGGTCATAGTACAAAGATGCTGCCATCTACATTTTGGAATTGGACAATTAGATTGTATGTATCATTATCTTCTTTTTGGATTTGGATTACATTGGCTGGGAGGCATGTGCCAATTGCTTGACAATAATTTTGGAGGATTTTTGCTTTGTCGTTTCTATCTTCTGGCAGGCTAAAATCTTTGAGTCGTTCCCAAATATTGTCGACTTCATTCAATTCAAATAATGTTAATGCATTTTCAAAATCTTGATTGCTAAGATATGTAAAAAAATCAACTAATGTTTTCTGAGCTTGCATAGAATCATCTAGTATAGGGTCGTTTATGTCGGACTCTATTTGTGGTTCAATTGCTTGGGTATCGACTATATTTTGTATATTGTCTTGAGCGATATCTTGGTTTGATCAAGAATTATTACATCCAGAGAGTATTGTCCCCAATAGAATCAATGTCATAATTAATAAATATTTTTTCATGGGGTATAGAAATAATAATAAAATCTGATTTATTTGTAATGATTTTTGTATTTGTATCAATGACGAGAGCTTTAGCGGTCCGACGCGCAGCGATTTTGTTTAACGTTTGCCACTCGACGGACGTCCCGACCTCCAATGAATTTTTTATGGAGGGATGTACGGTAGTGGCTGTTATGCAACCGAGCGTTTTTGCGAGGGCACGTATAGTTTTTTATCTACTTCAAAAGTAGTCTTTTCTTCGTTGTTTGCAAGATTTTGGAAAGGATTTTGTTTTCTCATTGGAGATCGCTCGAAGAGCGAAAGGGGGGCGAGATACTATTTAACTAATTTTTCGTATTTTGATACAATAAATAATCATATTTCTACTCAAATATTTCTTGATAGTCTAAAATATTCTTTTTCAGACATAAAAGCATGTCATCATTCACTATGTAATATATTAATGAAAGAATCTATAAATTTATTGTCCTTATCTGACAAATCCAAGTGTTTTTTTATAAAATCTCTTGCGATTTTTATTTGTGTTTTATCCTTGCTTGGTTTTTCCATAAGTTCTTTAGTCTTTTTTTCTATTTTTTTTGCTATTTCTATTATCATATCATGAATAAACTGTCTTAATGTATTTATCATTCATGCTGTTATTGCACCAGAATCAGCCGTTTCTAAATATTTATCTATTTGATCTAATAAAAGATTGTAATTTGCGTTTAATTCTAATTTTTTTATTTTGTCTGACAGATTTTTTCTGTCTTGATTTATTTCTTGATTATTTGATTTTAAATGTTCTTTTAAGTGATTTATTCTTTTTGTTGATAATTTTTCCAAAACTGTTGTCTTTATCTTTTCATCTGCTTGATAATTAGCTAAACTATTTATCCTGTAAAACAAATCTGCTAATTGTTCTTTAGAAAAATAATCAATTATATCATCTAACATATTGTTTAGTATATACATTATAGGGTGGAATTCTTTAATTCCATTTGCTATTCATTTTATTGCAATATCTGTAAATCAAACTTTAATTAAAGTAAAAAAACTGATGGCTTTTATCATCAATCTTCTTTGTTCTTGAATATTATTTTCTAGTGTGTCTATAAATTTTTGTTTTAATTTTTTGTTTGAAGATATACTAAAGAATAGATCGATTAAAAGTTGTGCATTTTCATAAACTAATTCATTATTTGATGAAAACCGCCGTGTATAACCGTTTTTAAAGTCAAAATTTTCCTGAGTAAAAATAATTTTCATATTTTCTATTAATTCTTGTTCGTTTTTCATGTTTTTCTAATACAATATAAATTCTTTATTCTCGAGCTATAATAATCTCTTCTATGCTTGTTCAGTCAAATTGAGAAACAAATCATCATATATATTGTGGTTCTTTTGTGTTTATGTCTTTTTGTCGATCATAATATTCTAATTTTTTGTCTGAATACCTTTCGATTGGGATGCTATTTAATCTAAATATATATGATCTATCTGATACATATTCTAAAGATTTTGTAATGTCTAGATTTCAACTTGCTTTTCGTCAATTACTAAATTTTCAATTATGAAAATATAAAAATACTTTTCCTGTTGGTTTTTGAGTGAACTTTATGAATAAGTATCCAGAGTTTATATTTCAAATATTGTTTAGTGTTTTTGTGTTTTCTTTAAGATAGTCTGTTAAAATGTTGGATCTTTCACTATAAGAATAATTAGATGCATTTAATATCGGTTGCAGGGCTGGATTAAAGAACCTATAGTGGTTTTTAGCGTAATTTTGAAATATCTCAAAATTGGATTTTGTATCTATTTGATTCAATTCAATGTTATTAATTTGATTCTCAATATTTTCATCTATTCCAGATAGTATATTTTCTGCTTTTAAAGATAAACTTATATCCTCTTCTTTTTTTAAGTCTTTTGATAAATAATTAAAGTATATGTGTGTTAGAATAATTACTAATATTAACGATAGAATGTTTTTTTTGAAAAAAATTCGAGTTTTTTTGAGGAAATCATTAAATTCCTTGTCCATAGTCTTTGTATTTTATAGGAATAAAACTGTATGATATTTTTAATACCACAGCTAATACGATTAAAATCGTAATGGGTATCTTGTTGAATATACGATTAAATGCTCGTGCTTCAAGTCCGAAGAAGAGGTATGAACAATTCATTAAATAATTTTTTATTTCTCGATGATATGGTAAATTATATATTGCTGTCTTAAAAAGGAGAAATAATTCTATACCAATTACTATATATAGCACTAATTTTAATCAAAATTTAACTTGAGGCTTAGCTCGATCAAAAATCTTTTTAAACATTAAATCTTTTGGAACACAAATAAATGCTCATGCATAATTAGCAAAAAGTTAGCTTCTTGTGATTTTTTTACTCGAAAACCCGTTGCTTTGCAATTATGTTGGACCTTTACAATATCTTCTTTAAGTTGAAATCCCGCTTTGAGGAATCTTTCCATGACTTTGAATGCCATTGGTTGATATAGCTTATTTCTTCTAGTATCTCCTATTAAAATTGCACAAAATTTTCATGGTTTTAAAACTCTAAAATATTCTTTTGCTATAATTTCCATTTCGTCACAAAATTTATCAATATCACGAAGATTTGAAAGATCTTTTTCTATTTTTCATTCAGAATATTTGATAATATCTGCGTATGGTGGGTGAGTTAGTATAAAATCGATACTTTCGTCTTTTAAAAAATCTAAAACTCTTGTATCATTCAGTTTTAATTCTATTTTTGATTTGCTTTTATGTTCAAAATCAAGAGCTTTCTTCGTAATTTCTAAAGCATCTGGATTGATGTCATATGCTAGTAAATGTCTGTTTAGTAATTTACATTCAACTGCCGTTGTTCATCATCAAATCATTGGATCAAGTAATAGGTCTCATTCTTTGGAATATCTTAAAATAATGTTCCTGACTACATCAGGAGACCGATTTCAACGATATTTACTATTATGAGTTGCTCGATTTCAACGACGAGAAAAAGATCGGACTGTTGATGTCTCTAATTCAAAATTTTCAGGATTGAGATTTTTTTCTTTTTTTGTCATCATATATTATTTAGAATAATTTGCAGTAGCGTCTGTAATTACATCGTATAGATCTCAATATTCTTTTCATAAGGCAGAAAACATCTTTTGGAACATATATGCATCACTTCTGTTATTTTTTTCTTGTAGAAGTAATAGAAATCATGAAAAGATTAAAAAATCTACTTTATAGTATCAAAAAGAATTTAAGTTTTTAAATTTTTGTATTTCTTTCTTTAGCTGTTCATATAGCTCTGATAATTTCAACTCTCATTTATGTAATTTCTCTAGTACTCAACTGCAAGATTTGGAATTATATTTTGTCCATAATTTTTCAAAAAATTGCACTAATTTTATAATTTCTTTTTTATTATGCTCTCTTTTTAGCATCCAATCGACTATTCGATGAATATGTTTTGGTTGTCTCCAGTGTCATGTTCATTTGGTGTCTTTGTATTTTACCCTAATATCATTTTTTGATAATTTTCAAGGTATCATTCAAATGACTATTCAATTAGAGAGTTCTAAACTATCAATTAAGTTATCTAATGTTTTAGCCATAAATTTATTTAATTATCTCATCTAAAATTCAATTTTTAAGCGATTCTAAATTATATATATTACCGCTTGTCGCATTATATGCTTCTTCTAATGATCTTAATGTCGTTTTTCGTCATGCTCAATCAGTTACTCGAATTAGATCTATATCTTGTTTTTTTAGAAATTCATATAATCAACTAAATTCTCAAGCTACTGCTTTCAACTTACTTCCTCATCAACCATAGAAATTAGTTTCTATCAAAAATACCTTTTCTCAGTTGTATATTGCAAAATCAAATCTTCTATCTGACTTGTCGCTTTCTATTTTTATTCATCGATTTTCAAGTATCCATTTTGCTGTGGCTTGATCTTTATATTGAAATGCTTTTTCTTCGCAAAAGTCTTTAATAAATGATTTTACTAAGTTTTCCATTAGTGTTCAGCTTCTATTTTTTCTTGCATTGCTGTCTAATCATGTTTCAATTCAGAAAACATAATCGTTTAAATTTGAAATGTTTTTGTTTTCAAATATTTTTTTAAGTCATGATTCGTTAAAAAATTTCAGAAGTTTTTCTTCTCAATCTTCTATTATTTCAGCGTTTTTATCAAATAAATATGAAACATTTTCGACTTGTTTGATCTCAGAATCTAATACTATGTTGAATTTTTCTCTAACAGCTAAAAGTATTGGTAAAACTTCCCTTGTTTCTGGATATTTCCTAATGATTTCTAGAAATTTGTTATCAGTATCTTTTTCTCAGAGCAATGAGTTTAGTATACTCAATTGAACCTTTACTGAAAAAGTATTTTCTATGATTTTTCTAAAATCACAATAAAAATTCCATGTGAAAATTGTTGGTTGAAATGTTGAAATTAAGTTTTGAAAATTACTCATATAAATAATATTTAAATATTTAAATTAAATCCAATACTTTTTTAGGGAATTCATTATCTCATATTTTCCTTTTTAATTCTCAATCATGTCAATAAACAGTATATTTTTCTCCTTTTTTTCTTTTAATTCTAATCCATTCAATATCTGAATGATCATAATCAAGAATCTGTTTAATTTCTTCAAAACTAAGTGCTACTATTCAATCTTCATTACATACTAGTATTAAAAATACACTTTCTAAACTATTTTTTAACTCTTGAATTTCATCTTGATGAGTTTTTGTAAATGTAAATGTCCAAGGCCCATTTCTAGATGTTGAGGTTTTTATATATAATCATATCTTATTGTTAATTTTATATGAATTATTTTTATATTTTTTAATTGATATATTGTTTTCTCAAGATCACTCTATTAATCTTAAAAAAACTGGTCAAAATAAAAATTCTCTTTCTTTTATCATATTTATAAAATTAAATTTTAAAATTACTTTCTAGAAATAGATTTGATATTTCTTCATCATTTAATCAAATTTTCTCTTTCTTTAAAATAAACATATAATCTTGCCTTTCACTCTTTATAGTGATATATTCTACAATGAATTCTCACATTCGGATTTGGTTTCACTAGGTTAGGCAATAATCATTCTCATTTTGTTCTGATTTCCATTAGAAGCTCTATCGGTACTTTCGTTTGTCATTCAATACTTAATGTTGGATGAAACATAATTCATTCTTTTAAATTAAAATTTTCAAGAATTGACTTGATGAATCAATTTAGTTCAGGAACAGTGTTTAACTTATTTAATAGATTTATTGCGTTCTTGTCGTCAATTTTTGTTTCATGGTTGACAAAATTTTTAATGCTAGAAAAATCAAATTTTTCACTATAAATTTCATTATTTCTAACGTCTATTGAAATACTTCATTTCTCATCAATATATTCGTTTTCTGTAGATGTATTCTTTTTGTCTATAGCACCTCAACTAGTAGGATTTGATTTCTCAGAATAAAACCATTTAGGTGTAATTCAATTTCTTAAAAAAGAAAAGGATAATCTATGTAAATCAAATTGTTCTCGCCAGCCTCAAAATAGTGATTCAGGAATATTTAATTCAAAATATTCCAAATCTTTTCATCTATTTCAAAACATTCTCGCCATCTGTATATAAGTATCTTGTTGTAATTTCCCTGACTTAGTTGTTCTTAAAAAGAACATAGACAATAAATTATTAAAAGTTAATCATCTTGATAATATATTTCATCAGATGGCAATAGTAAATGGCGATATCGGATCAGTTAATTTTTTTATATAATCTTCCTTATTTTTTTCATTACTATTAATTATTTTAACTAATCATCAATCAACTTCTTGTATGATGTAATTAAGCATTTTACTTATTTCATTATTTGTAAGTCATTCAATTTTTTTCTTTATTATATCCACTATTTGTTCAATATATTTTTTAAATTTCGGATGTTTTTCGTTTTTTAAAATAAAGAATATGTCATTTATATTTTTAGCATCATCATAGTGATGCTCTGTTTTGTGGCTTGTATGTACAAGCATACAATAATTTTTTTCTTCTGCGTTCTTAAACATATTCAAATAAGAAACATTAACTATAAAATTAAATATAGCCATTTTTAATTCATCTTTATAATTAGCATCATCCTTAAACAAATTAAGACCATATTTTAATTCATAATTATCTTTTGTACTTCTTCGATAATTTGGAAAAAATATCTTATCTCAACAGTATCATTCATAGGGACTAAAACCAACCCAATCTTCAATAGCATTTTTAAATGTTAAATTCAGATCTAGTCTTGCTGGTGTAGCCGTAACTCAAATATAACTTCCAGCCTCTCATAATATTTTTATTATTAATTCACTTATTTTTGTTACATCTTCCTTATTTATTTTAGAATTCGGAGATGCATAATCTGCCTCATCATCTATAATTATTATATCTTTTACCCTTTTAGTTATATTATATATATTTTTTAAATTACTTGCATTCTTTTTAGTAAAAATGATGAATCTGCTTTTTTTGGATAAATCTTCTCAAATACAAGAATCAATATCTTGGGGAATTGGCTTTAATTTTGATCTTTGGAATCTTTCTAAATTCTGTCACAATAATTGTAAATTATCATTTATTAAAATAATTATTTTATCGTATCACTCATCAATCAATTTAGCTGTTAATGCTATCATCATATATGTTTTTCAGCTTTGTGGTTCTCAATAAATAACAAATCTTTTTTTTCATATTTTTAAATTATTAATAGATTTATCAACAGTTTCTTCTATATTTTTTGTATTTCCAAGCTTAAATGATCTTAATATCTCTTTATATTGTTTAGTAGAATTATTATTTCAAATAATTCACTTTAGAAAGTCATCTACATCAAAATCGTCACTCATTCTGATTTATTTTATATATAAAAATTAATAGTTTAAAATAACTGTTTCTTCAACAGCTCATCTTTTTGAAGCATCAGAATTTATAGCTCTTTTAGCCAGAACTGTTTCTTTTCTAAATCCTGCACCTATGTACATATCATTAATGAAGTCAGTATTGTGGTTTGATAACATCACGAAACATCATTTTTTATCTAGTGCTTTGTATGTTTCAAATAGTCTAATTTGTTCTTCTTTTCCAAATCATCCTTTGTTGTAGTTTGTGAAATTTGCTGTTTCTGTTAGTGGATCATATGGGGGATCGAAGTATATAAAATCTCATTTTTCAGCATATGTTAATATGTTTTCAAAGTCATCATTTTTGATTATTGTGTTTTGTAAAGCATCTTTTGTTGCTAAAATATTTTCTTCATCACAAATTGTTGGATTAGTGTATTTCCCCATAGGAACATTGTAGAATCAAGAACTATTTACTCTATGAAGTCAGTTAAATCCTGTTCTGTTTAAATAAATAAATCTAGCCGATCTTTTTGTGTCTGATAGACTTTTGAAATTATCTTTTCTATCTAAAGCTCTTATTTCCATATAAAAATCTTTATCGTAAGGATAAGTTTTTAATTCATCAATAAGTCAATTTGCATTGTTTTTTATTGTATTATATGTGATTATCATATCTTCATTAATATCAAAGAGATATGCAGGGAAAGTTGTTCAAAACTTATTTCTTAAATCGAAAAACATCGCTCATCATCAAACAAATGGTTCAAAATATCTGTTAAAATGTTTTGGATAAAATTTTTCCAATTGTGACAAAAGTTGCCTTTTCCCTCAAACTCGTTTGATGAATGGTTTATAAATTACACTTTTCGTCTTTTGAATTGTTGTCATTAGTGTTTTTATAGATAAATTCATTTTAGATCTTATGAAAAAATCTATTATTTTCCATAGTAAATTTTAATTTTTAGTTGACGGTTGTTTGTTATTATTTTTCGCCCCCCTTTTATTTTTAAAATCCTTTCCAAAATCTGTTGTTTGGAGTTAAGTCGTGAAGAAGTAGATAAGATAAAAAACTATATGTTGCATAACTAGTCTCTATGCGAAATGTTTTCTTGAAATATACATATTTTTGTATATTGTACGAAATGTTTCGCATGTGATGTTGGATTTTTTATAAGTAATATATTAAATAATGCAAGATTATTTAGTTGAATTGCAAAGAGAACTTAAACAAAGAAATTATAGTCCAAGAACAGTTGAAATTTATTCTACTTGTCTTGCTTATTTTTTGAAATATATAAAATGAGATATTTCTCTAATCTCTAGAAATAAAATTGTAGATTTTATATTGTATCTTCAGTCCAAAGATAGAGCTCCCAAAACATTAAATATTTACAAAGAATCTATAAAGTTTTTTGTGAAAGAAATATTGAAGAAAGATATTGTAATTGACATTAGATTATCTAAAGAACCTAGAAAATTACCCATAGTTTTGTCTCATAATGAAATATTGAATATAATAGAAAATATTCCCAATAAAAAACATAAAACTATGATATCATTGTCTTATTCAGCTTGATTGAGGGTATCGGAACTTATCAATCTCAAAGTAAAAGATATAGATTTACAGTGATTGACTTTACATATCAAATGAGCAAAAGGACAAAAAGATAGAATTACAATATTTTCTCCCAAATTAAAATCTGATTTATCTTATTTTGTTTTAGATAAATGATTGGATGATATTGTTTTTGAATCTGAAAGATGATGAAAATTGACCACTAGGACAGCACAAGCAATTTTTTTATCTTGATTAAAAAAATCTTGAATCAAAAAATCAGCCACATTTCATTCGCTACGTCATAGCTTCGCTACACATCTACTTGAAAATGGTACTGATATTCGTTATGTTCAATCATTACTAGGACATGCCAATATACGTACGACTCAGATATATACTCAAGTGACCAATCCCATGCTCAAAAATATTCAGAGTCCTTTATAATCATTTATCCCTATGAAAAATTCCAATATAAAAGATTTTTTACAGACAGATATAGATAATTTAGCTACTGACAAGCCAGAGTTTATCGATGATTTGATATACAAGTTGGATTCTCATATTGCTAATGGATGAAGAGCACTCATACTGACTTTGACCAAAAAATCTTCTGAAGAAGTAACCAATTTTTTAGTCAAAAAATGATACAAAGCTTACTATCTCCATAGTGAAATCAGCACTATAGATCGTCGAGAGATTATCAAAAAACTCAAAAGTGGAGAAATCGACATGATAGTATGAGTTAATTTGCTTAGAGAAGGAATAGATTTGCCAGAAGTTACTCTGATAGCGATATTGGATGCAGACAAAGAATGATTTTTGCGTTCGACTACATCACTTATCCAGATTATAGGTCGTGCCTCTAGGAATCCTCATAGTGAAGTAGTACTGTATGCTGATAATTTTACAGAATCTATTGTCAAATCATTGCGAGAGACTTATCGTCGTCGCAGTATCCAACAAAATTATAATAATAAACACAATATCAAACCTACCAAAGCTGACTCCAATGTCAAAAATTTAGAATCGGTCAAGACTGATAATGATTTGGTTCAATGATTTGATGGTATCACTAGATGAAAAGTCAAAAGACTCAAAAGAGCTACCAAAGCAGAAAAAGCTATGATATCCAAAGATTTGAGGATACAATTGGATGAAGCTATCAAAAATCGAGAATTTGAAAAAGCAGCAGTGATACGTGATCAACTCAAAGAATTGGATCCTGATTCTTAAACTTCAAAATCAAAAATTATCAAGTCGTTTTGATATTTATATGCTAGGTTATGATATTAACTAATAAACATACTTGTGATAGTTTTGATGATGACATATGCAAATGTCAGTATAGCTATTCATATGACTACTTTACCTAATTTACCTCATTTAAAGTCTCGAAATTCTGTAATTTTTTGGTATCATATATATATCATCACTACGGCTCATACAAACAATCACAATTGCAACAAAAATCTGACTATATATGTCACATAATCCAATAGTGTATCTCGTGTCATGATTCATGATGCTAATTGATCTCACAATGACATATCACTTCATTGACGAGTTCAATCAGGATTTTTGATTCAATAAGCTTGGTCTTTGTAATTTTCTATTACATTTCATCCAGATCTAGCTACGCTATTGACTGCATCTATTACTTTGCCGCCGCTAGCTGCTTGGGGAATGATTGCAAAATCATTATCTTGAGCAGATGTCTGATTGGCCAATATAAATAATGTAAATACTCCTACCATCATAATGGCAGATTTGGTGATAATAGATGTCAATGTTTTTTTCATTTTGATTTATGAGAATATATAAATTAAGAGCAACTTTTTACCAATTCTACAATCTTTTTGTTTATAGCATCGAGTGCTTGTGTGATAGCCAATATAGTAGATCTCAATTGGATTAATCTATTTTGATTTAGATATTTATTGATATGTCAATCCATATTATCATACAATAGTTTGCTGGACTTTTTCAAGACTATAGTTTGAGCAAAATCTATATTATTGGCTATAATTTTTTGAGATAGTTTGGTACAGGAGCTATATCCATTTTGTCTCGTATAAGTATCTAGTCATCACATAGGTATGATATATCCATAGATATAAGCCGCGATTTCACATATATTTCGATATCTATTGATCAATGGTCGATTTTCATAGCTTGGTATAGTAGCATTTCGTGAGGGATTTTCCATTTGATTATATTTCCCGTCTTCTCGTTTGGCTAGATCATAATTGATATTGAAAGTCCATTGCTTTTTAAAGTCTGGCATCATATCTGTAGGTGTGGTTCATTCTAGTTGTGCTCATTTGTTGTTGATATAATTTCTTCGTTGTTCTCATACAGGATCTGGAGTGACATCAGGATATAATAGATTTTGCATAGCGTCCAATCTCCTAAATCATATATCTACTAGATGATCATAAAAAAATTTACTATCAGGAGTGGATTCCAAAAAATTTCATTGATATTCATCATGTGTACAACTTATACCATCTTTATCCAAAATTCATTGAGCACAACAATATTTTTTGAGATTCAATAATGCTCTTTTGATAGATGCTTGAGGAAATATAGTTTCATTTTGTCCTGATCGATTTTCTACTCAACTTCAAAAATTTCATCGCATAGTATCAGCCACGAATCGACAATCTCAATTTGTTATATTGGTTAGATATTGGCTACTGGTATATCACCAAAATCCTATACACAATCATGTGATGATGATAAATATTTTTTGAATTCAGATTAGTTTCATTGGATTTTTATTTGAATAAAGCTTGTATCTGGACTTGGATGGTGGATTGTATATTTTGTTTGTCTTTTGTCCAAAATTTGTAAATGACAGCTTGCTTGTTTTCATCGAATGAATATTCACCATATATTTCTTGGTCTGTATATATATGTCATTGAGGACTGACAAACAATATTGTTTGTTTATTATCTTGTATAGCCCATCAATCTTGGAATATACCAAATAAATTGTTATCTAGTTTGACTTTTTTGTAAGATGTAGACTCGATATCTACCAGTTTTTGTGGTGGGAAATATATAGTAAATAATGTTTTGGAGCTTGATTTGTCTGCTATTTTTATGATAGGTATACGACTAGTAAAATCCAATTGTATTGTGGTTTTGTCTTTGTATTGAGGTAATAATTGTATTTTACCATTTTGGGTATTGATACTTGCTACCTGATCTCAATCAGCTAGATATAGTCATATACTATCTCAATAGTCAAAATATTTTCCAGTAATTATAGTGTCGTTGGGTCAAACTGGATACAGAGATGTATCGCTACCAGCAAATGTTCAGGTCAGATTTTGTCGCAGATCTGGATATCTAGATCTTTGGAATATAATATTTCATTCATCTATATCGGTTTCCATTTGGGCTGTTAGACTGATGATACTAGGTGTCTGTGATGGATCGTCAGATACTGGTGGATTGTTGGATGTAGGAGCATCTGAGCTTTGGCTATCATTAGCATCGTTTGTATCTTGAGTATCTGAGCTTTTCTGGAATATAGACAATATATTGCTGATGATGTTGGATGTTTTGGTAGTCTGTTTGGTGACTGTTCATGTTGTATTAGATTGTGATGTATTGGTACCCTGTGTATACAAAGGATTGGCAATTTTATCTATTTGTGTGATTTCCAATTTGGGAGTCTGGATATCCAATATGACATCTTGTTTTTCTATATTTTGGTTAAAGTCTTGTGCTCGGAATGTATATTTCTGATTATTTGTACCTGTAAAAAACAATCATTGTATATTGATAAATCAAGTTTTGTTTGATCAGGTGATAGTTTTGATAATTTGATCATCTTGTTGTATCCACATTTTGTAAACTGATACATTGTCTTCTCGCAAAGCATTCAAATGATAATTGGTTCATATAAATCAGTTGAGTTTATCTCCAGTTCATATAATTTGTTTGGTCAATGGTCTATACAAAGTAATTGTGACTTCTGGTCATTTGGTATCTCACAATAGTTGTACTCATCCAACTGTATAATTGGATCGTGGAGAATTGATCAAAAATATTTGGTCTTGGATGTCGAGTGTCGCGATTTGAGAATATTGTCGATTCCTTGGTAAATGGTTTAATACAGCATTGATTGATTCATTGGCTGGGTTGTAGTATATGATTTGATTGATAGTTCATGTCAGGAGTTTTTCGGTCCTATAAGTTCATTCTTCTAGTTTGATTTTGGTTCATGTATATTGTGTATCTATTGGTAGGACAAGTATATATTTTTTGTTGATTTTATTTTTATTTAAATTGTCTATGATCTGATCTTTGTCATGGAAAGTATCTATTCTTTGATTTATTTTGATAAGATATCAATCTGGATTATCTCAGAGTATCTTGCTATTGCTCCACGAAAAACTGATATTTTCAAAAGTTTGACCTGATATTCTAAAGTTTTTGACTTCAAAATTTGGGCTATAAATTTTGATTTTGATATCATTGACTTGCAAGTATCAGTCTTGTGTGATTGTTGATAGCTTTTGAGGATCAGTGAGTCAGTTTTTGTATATATAATAGTTGTTATAATATTTTGTATTTGGATTGGAATCTTGTTGATTATTATATTTAGCATATATATTGTGAGCATCTCGCATTATGAGATCTTTTTGGTTATCTTTGTTTATGTCTTGTTGATAGTAGTTGGTTTGGATATTTTTGATAAACTCAGTATCATATACTGTATTGACCATTAGAGTATCTCCTCAGCTATATGTCTTGACCAAAACTCAATCTACAAATGAAGATATATCTCAATATCATCAGATATTGGCATCAGAACTGTTTGAAGATCAGTTGTTTTGAGATATTAGAGGTCTAGCGTCTGTGGTAGATAATATATTGTTGGGTGTATAATCGGCTTTGGCTACCTGGCTTTTGTTTAATTGTTTGGAAACTAGTTGGATCTTTTTATCTAGATTGCTGAGATAGTTGATTGAGCTAATATATGTAGATTGATCCATATTTAGTCAATCTGCATCATTTTGATCTAATGCATTTAGATATCATTTGACTATCTTGCTTTGTTGGTTGGTATAGGTAGATATAGGATTTTCTTGAGCCAATAGCAATTTTTGTGTGTCTTGTGGTATTTTAAAAAGATCAGCTTTTAGTTGTATGGTTTGATCATTGGTGGCCAATATGCTTCATCTAGATTCTATGCTTTTGATAAATCCATCATAATCTGTTTGGATATTTTGAGCTAAAATAATGTTTTCTTGTTTTTGTTTGGATATCAGATCTTGCGCTTGTTGTTCAATATTTTTGATTTGGTTGGGTGCGCTGATATTTACAGATTGTACATCTTGTATAACTTGTTGGATTTGTCTATTGGTTTTGGTATCTGAAGACACTGATTGAAAATATGCCAATCCATCCAATAGTCAATCTTTGGCTTGTTGGGCGTCTACTAGATTATCTTGACCATAGTCTACAGATGCTGTTATATCTATATTTGTTCATCATTGTATATTGCCAAATCCATCTGTAACTGCATTGTTGTTCAATGTCTCTGTCACATCTGATACAGATTGTTCCGTGATTTTTTCAAATCATCTAGAAACTTTGTTGATTTGTGTGGCTAATCAATTGAATATATCATAGACTCAATTGAAATTGAACTGTAGATTGACATATGAATCTATTTGATAATCAAATCATTGTAATGGTGGGTCTTTAAATTTGGTTGTTAGATCCATAAAGTCAAAGAAAGGTACATCGTATGATCTTTGGGTAAGTTGTTCTATCTTGGCTTTGACTCATTTTTCTCCGACTAGTCATATCTGTCATTTGACTATACACAATATCTTACCTATTGTCTCTGCTGTTTTGAGACTAGTTTTGATTGTGGTGGGTATCTCTGGTAGTCTAGGAGCTGGAGGTAATACTGGCAAATCTATTTCCACAGTAGGTATCAATGATGGTGGTTGTGGTAATTGTGGTGGCTGTGGTAATAGTGGTAATTGAGGTATTTTCAATCCCAATAGGTCTAGAATATCTATATCTATATCGATATTGTAATTGGGCGGTTCTGGTAGATTGGGTATCTGGACCAATGCTACTTTGGTAGGCGTAAAATTTACCTTGGGCATCAAAATATCTATTCATAGATTGATATTAGAAAGATCTATTATAATATTTGGTATCTTGAATGATGGTATAGGTATAATGGGTAATTCTATATTGGGACATAGCATAGACAAGCTACATGAATATGAATCATAAGTATCATTTGAACAGCTACCACATCTTTCAGATCGATTGACTGAAAAGTCTATCAGTATTTGATATGTTTTGATGATTCATATGAGTGTGATCATGCTATTTACGTATTGTGAATATCTATTTGCATTGGTATCGATTCGGTATGTTATTTTGCCTACAAAATTGGAAATCAATGAAGATATCTCTCCTAGATATTTGTCATATATATGCATCCATTCATATAGTTCTAATGGGAACTTTTTATATAGTTGAAGTGTATTTAGATTGGATGTGATAGTTCTTTCTAATGTTGCGGTATTATTTTCTAAGGTGATAAATCAGTCCAATATTTTTTCAAATTTGTTTTCTCCAAATATATTTTGACATTGTTTGAGATATACTCATGTAGTGGCTGCTTGTACTTGAGTTTTTGTTTCTTCGTATTTTTGTTTTAATCATTCTTTTTGTTGTACCTTGGCTGGATCTGTTGCACATCTTCATAATATAGCATATATCAGATTTTGCCATTCGTGGATGATTCCTTCTCTGACCAAATTTCAGTTTGCATCTTTTTCTCACAAGTTGATGAGTTTTCGCTGTAAGAGATAGTTGGAATATGCATTGATATCTTCAGAATATATCATTGGTATTTTGATGTTGACGTTTTTTTGGTTTATATTGATGAGAGGGATATCTTTGAATAATGTAGCAATATATTCAAAAGGATTGGCAAATTCATCAGATAGAGTATCCAATTGAGATTTTTCTATTCATTTGTTTTCTTTGATTTTGTCCAATGTAGATATAGTGTCACATTTATTGTTTTCGTTGTTTCGTTTTCATAGATCCATATCACAATATTGTTTATTGATCTGTATTTGTTTGTTTTCATCATCTACAACACATTTTTCACTTTGTTTGTTTCGTGTGCCTTGATTGGAATCACATATTTTTTGTTTGGGGCTAATGCATTGCTCAGCTTCTTGATTTCGTTCTCGGGATTTTTCTTCACAGGCTTGTTTGTTTAACTGATCTAGAGTATCATTGAAGCTTTGAGAATCCAATCATTTAGTCAAATTATCAAAATTTGGTAGATGTATGGTGACATCCATTTGTGTGAAATTGTTCATTACATATTTGATTTGTCTATCTAATCGGTTGTTTATGATAATTTTTTTGAGTCATTGTATAGCTCATCATTTGATCTGATTGACTATATTTTTTCATCATTGTAATTTGACTCATCATACGCTAACTTCTAGAGGTTTGATATCATCTTGTGATTTAGCAGGATCTCTATCTATCTGTACAAATCCAAAAGCATAAGATCATTGTGCTACTACTGGTGTATAGTTTGAGCTATTGTTGGATGATGCTCATACCAATTGGAATGGAGATGGAGCATACCCATTGTTTATAGCTGATGGTCATATAGAACTATTACAAGAATTGCTGTTGTCATTGGTATTTGGAGATATCTCGTTCATCCATTGTGGATATTGGTCTGTCTGGGTCGTAGAATTGGACTGTTTACCACAAGGAAGTGGTATAGGTACTGCGACTACTATACAATTTCATGCAACATCTCTAAATGGTTTGGGTATATTGGCTCAAAGTGTATATGGCCCTAGACACATAGCTATACCTATTTGCATTGTGAGTGTAGGCGCTATGTATAATCTAAATACAGATGGATATACTCAGCCTGGACCTGAAAATTTAAATCAATCACTACCTGGATTTTGTTGTTGTACTATTGGTATAAATCAGTTACCTATCATTGGTATAGGTCATACAACAGTTTGGAGTGTTCATGGGAAGAACAACATTGGTACTCATCATCAAAGAAGAGCATCAACTGGTGGTAAACCGTAACAGCCAAATAAATGATATTTTCATGGGGCTAAAAATGCTTGATTGAAAGGGATTGGTAGACCACCACAAGATTCTCATCATAATTTGAATCATTGACACAGTCAATTGACGGCTCAATCTATTTTATCATTGATTTCTTTGGCTTTTTCATCTAGGATTCACAGATTGATATTGACTCATCCATTGAGTGCTTGTCACAATAGGTCTGTGACTTTGAATGTCTCAAAAGTATCACTTCATACAAATTGGCTTACATCTGCTTCTCATTGTATATCTGACATCATTGTCGATATTTGGGCCATTGTATCTTGGTATTGATCTTGTTGTTCTTGGGAATATGTTTGTATAATCCTTTGTAGATCGACAAATTTTTCGTCATAGTTTTTGGAATTGTTGGTTTTGTTGTTTAGAAATACAGTCATGTGCTGAGCACATCCATCTGCGGGTTTGCTTACTATTTCTGGATAGTTATCCAATGTATATTGTCATATAGGATTGTAATCTTTGTATGAATAATCTTTTCATTGTACGTCTCTAATTTCTATTTGCATCCTATCATTGTCTTGTGCAGTATAATTTAATCGATAGTAAAATTGTATTGAAGATCATGCAGCTATCTCTAGATTATCCAACATATATGAGTATCCATAATCCAGATTCCAATGCATTTTGATATCGGAAATATCTGTACCTGTTTTGAATCGGAAATGTTTGATATTTCACTCAGGATGCATTACGATTTGCCAAGGTCAAGAAATTTTGTCTATAAATGTTCATACAAAGTTTTGTTTGGCTTGGATGGTGACAGTGACCTTGACTAGATCTCAGTCTTGTAATATATCTCAATTGATATCTTGATAAGTTTTGTATGCTTGTATGGGGTCTTGATCTGTGATAAATCAAAGTGGCGTAAACAAAATATTTTCTCCTGTCATGGACTCATATTGTAGAGGTATTCATATAGGATCTGGTACATATTTTGTATAATTTTGGGCTCATTGAGATATCATTTGGTTTACATCAAAATTTTGTGGCCCAACCATATCCATTAGTTGATCTTTATCTATATTTTTGGGATCTGTATTGTTTAGATAATTGTTTAGTTGATTGCTATCTATGTTGACTCCAGCATCTTGTATGTCTTGTTGTGTCTGATATTTTTCTTCAGGATTGGGCTGAGTAATTCATTGTCGGCGAATCAAACTATCATCCAATATTTTGCTATTTGAATCCAATTTGATTCAAAATCTTTTGACAACTTTGGTATTTTGATTGACTGATTGTCTAGCATATCGATCATCGTCACAAGTATATTTGAGCTTGGATACATAGTTTGCATATCATTGGGGATTGTTGTTTCATCAATAGAAGATTTTGATAAATCATGATTTATCATTGGTGACGATATCTATTTTGTTGTCTTTGTTCATATCTTCCAAAAAAATCTGATCTATTCATGATAGGTCTTCTCACAATTGGGCGATTTCTCATACTTGTACATTGGTATTTAAACAAGCCAGATATCAATCTACGTCAAATATTCCAAATTGATTGATATAGATCCTGAGTTGATTGGATCTGGTGCGTACTATGATGTCATCATATCCATTTCAATCTACATCTCATACATATAGTTGAGTGATTCATTCGGCTAATATAGATAGTTCTTGTAGATTGTGATATGGATTTGTTCATCAATAATTTTTAATTAACTTGATAGTTCCATCTGTATAAGCTATCACAAAATCTTCTAATCAATCATTGTTGAAATCTATACTTTGGACTTTGAATATAGTCCTATCTGGGTCAGAATATATGATTTTTCATAATCAGCCATCATAATCTGTAAGTTGTACATTGGTGTTTTTGTCCAATCTCTTGACCAGAGGGTCTCAATAATTTATCAAAAATTCTGATGCAAAATTTTTGGTAGCATCTCATACGTTTTCTCATCATGCAAATGATGTGATGTTTTTGAAATCTCATCTAAATCATATATTTAATGTAGGATCAAAACTATCTTCTACAGAATTGTATCATTTGCTTGCTTGAGGGAATATAGAATCAGGATTGTAAAATCAGATTCATTTTTTACCATTGGTGGATCATTCTCCAAATACTATGGTGTTTTCATATGAGATATTGGATACGTTGATCTTTGCGATTATTTTTTTGCCTACTATTAGAGGCGTTTGTCCTATGTGTATCAAAAGAGTTCAAATAATTTCTTCTCATAGAAATACTTGTCGTTGGTTGAGATGACCAATCTTTTTGTCGCTCAATTGTATAGATATATTGTCGTCTATATTTCACAATGTATCAAAAACTGATTTGGAATTTATAATAATATTGTTTTGATTGACTGTGTTTTCTGTGATCTGAGTGTTTAATGTTTGTGGTATATAATAGAAAATATTTTTGTTTATATTGTTTTGCAATATCGTCTGCAAATTATCGTAGTTATTAGTATCATCTGGATCTATCTGTATCAAGTTGAAATCTTGGTTATCAAAAGAAACCTCTCATATTCAATCTATCCTAAATTCTCGTTTAACTTTGTTGGAAGATAGCTTGGTATATATGTTTTGTGGATTTTGGATTTGTCAATTTTGGTTGACCAAATATTCTATTTTTTTGATTTTATTTATGTCTATTAGAGATGTAGTAGTAGCAATCAGTTTGTCTGACCCTGTCATCAATTGTTGGATAAAGTTTTGGTTTTCAGAGAAATATCATCGTTGGTTACCTCGATCTGTTCAAAATAAATTTAGATACATTATATTTAGTTTCTCTGTGGGTATGACGCTTTTTTGGACTATGAGATCTGCATATCCGGCGTCTTGTTGATTGAGGCTTAGTCAATCTATATTGGCAAATATATATCATAATCATCATGTCTCTTTGCCAGATACTTGGAAATGGTAGGCTCATCATAATATTGTCAGAGTTTTGGGATTGCTATTTAATCAATTTATGCTCATAGGTCAGATTGTTCATATTTTGATATTTACTGGATCTATAAAAGTATTTCATCGAAAATCTGTGACATATATAGATCAGCTTGTAGATTGATTGGTTAATATAGATGTTTTCTCAGTTTTGATTTTGACTACTGTAGCTGGTCAAGATTTGATTTGTATAGGTATATGTATAGTGGGGATTCATGGTATATCTATGATCAATGTATCATCTCAAGCTTTGAAATTTGGGTACATATATATATCCAGTTTTCAGCTTTGTATCTGGAAACTGTTTTGTGCATAGAATCACATTTGTTGAGCATCTATTATATTGGATCATGATCTCACTGTCCTGTTGCGAGATTGTACTTGACCTATTTTGACTAAATTGTTTTGAGCTTTGATATTTGCAAAAGTTGTGACTGGTATATTTGCTCAATCTGTAGTCAATATTTGCAAGCTTACTTTGGGTAATGTATTTTGATTGATTTGTTGGATTCATAAATTGTCATCAAAATGATAATAATCTGAATTCCCAGGTAGAGAAAAATCTATAATTCAACTGATGATGTTGTTGTTTGATACTTGGTAAACTGTTTTGCTGCTATATTTGGCAAGAGGGATTCATTTGATGATATTGATGTTTTTGTTTGCAGATATTGATGTATTATCTCATGATATGGAAATACTAACAGTTTGTATAGATGGACTATCTATAGGTGCATAATATATAAAATTAGATTCATTGAAGTTGTTGAATCTGATAGATTGTCATCTGGAACTTCCATTGGATATCTCGCCTGTAGATACTGATATATAAAAATTTTTGAGGATCTGTCATACGTTGTTTTGGTATTGATCTAATCATTTGACCAATATTGGCATTTGAGATCCTGCCATGAGTTTGTTGTCTGGCGTGATGATCTGTATTTGTTGGATATCTCATGGTAATATGCTGATTTTTTGTGTCTTTTTGACGCAGGTATTGGTATTGGGCAAACATAATTGGAATGTGATAATAGTCGTACCAGCGTGGTTGTCTTTGACTTTGATTGGAATGTCTAATTTTTGTGTATAAGGATTGAAAGTTTTTTGGATAGGATTGGAACATAAATTGTTGGAATTGCTAGGTGAAGATAGACAATCATCTCATGTGGAATATATACTCATTTTGATATTCCCAATATCTTTGTTGGATAATATTTCCAGATTTCATGTGTTGCTGGTCATGCTTAGTGATGGTTTTTGGGTTTTGGTTTGTACATAAGATAGTATTTCTTGTAGTGTAACTGCTTGTTGATCGCTGGCATTGGAGATAGCTTCTTGATTGAACGAGTCTGGATTGATAGCTGTGAATTGAGATCCAAATGCTTGTGCTTGGTTGGTTCGATCTTCGCTCCTTATAAAATTTTGTTTTAGAAAACTAGATGTATCTTCCAGGAAATTTCATCAAGTATCTCGCATTTCAAATGGAAATTTGACGCTTATTGAAAATGGTTTTTCTAGAGTTTTTTTGATCCAGCATGCAAATGCTTTGGTCCAAGGCGAGCTGATAGGACTAAATTTTATAAGCAAAACTGATCAATTTTCGTCAACACCACATTCATCATTTATTTGTTGTTCAAATTCAGACTTTTCTGGAGGTATTTGGTTGGATCTATTGTTTTCTTTGAATGTTTCTTTGGCTGTTTGGATTTGTTTGATAAAATTTGGGGTAGGTTTGCTATTGATATAATCTTGTCAATCTGAATTGAGAAATCATACTTCATATCATTTGGCATTGTAGCTTGGTGTGATGAGCGCTCACTTATCATTATCTTGTATAAGATAGTCTGACATTACATCAGAAATTTTTTGATTGATATCAAAAGTTTCTATTTTGTTTTGTATATCTTCTAGTATTGTAGATCAGATTTTGACTTGTTGATTGGTGATGTTGTGATAATATAATATTTGGGATATGATTTTTATATTATCTTCTCATATTGTCTGTATAAGATGTTGTTCATCAAATAATTGATAATTACGATTGGGGCTAGCTAGAGGATCTACATTTTGTAAATAATTGAAAGCATTGGCCTTTGTATTGTAGAAATTGGTTTTTTGTCCCAGTTGAGTCTGGAGAGTCTGGTTGTATTTTTGGACTATTTTGATTAGATATGATTTGATAGCTTGTTGTATCGCTTGAGGAGTTTTGAGGATAAGTGTATCTCAGCTTTGATAGTATGTCTCTACTTTGTATAAATTGGGATAAATCATTTTGACGACATTTCATCATAATCATTGGAATGTAGTATATCTAGGAGAATCTATTGGTCTGTCTTGGGTGGTAATATTCATTCATGGGAAATGTATTTGCTCGGTATTTGCTCATTCATTAGCAGTTTGGAAGTTATTGATTTCACTCAATGAAAACATCAAATCTTGTGAAAATTGATTACCTGAGAATAATTGGTGCATAGCTTCGAATGGTTTGGCGATGATGGTTGTAGAGCCATCGTATTCTTCGAATTCGGCTATTTCTCTAACTGTATTTTTGATTGTATTTATATTGGTAATGGTTTGATTGATAGCACTACATAATGTCGCATAATTGCTGGTACATCCACAAGGAGTCAATGAACACATTTGCAAATCGTTGATATCGTTTCTTTTTTGTTGCAAATCTGGGATAGTATCTATCAATCAGGTAATATTGATAGAATTGTATATGTTTTGTGCAGTTTCGATATCTGTCTGTAAACTATTGTACAAGATTTTGGTATTGTTGAATTTGGAAATTAGATATTGTTTTCGTCAAGCCAAAAATTCAACTGATTCTTTTTTGATTTTGGCTGTATCTTTCAATACTGAGATATAGTATTGTATATTGTTGGTAGATATATTGATGATTCCATCACCTAGTATATCTAATCCTGTCTTGACTTGAGAGGATAGATTTTGAAAATTGCTAGGATTGGTATTAGCCAATCGAGAATCGCTAATTTGTGATTGATTTCATATATTGCTTGTATTGAAATTGATTATTTGATTGACTCCACTGATAGCCTGATTTATATTTTCTGATATATTATTTAAATCATTGATGGGTCAAATCCCACCGCTTCAATTGAATTGTGTTTTTTGAGTTTGAGTTTGTGTATATAGATCATCTATATCTATCTTGATATAATCATAATATTTTTTTAGGTAATTTTGATCTCAAAATTTGTCGTAATCATATCAATCTACTTGGTAAGGTTTGATAGTAGTATTGGAGTATCTAGTATCTAGTAATTTATATTTATAGGTTTGTTTGTCATTTCAACAAGCTTGATCATTTCAGACTTGTAGATTCATATATATTCCATTTAGCCATTTTTTGTTTGAAAATCAATATATGTCAAAAAATGTTTTGCCTTGATAGGTTACATGATTGGTAGAGACTCTCTCTTCTCAATGTTTGTTTTGAGTCCTAGTCAAAGATGCATATTTATTTATTGATAAAAAAGAATTGGCTTCTGCTTCTGTTTGTTGTAATTTGTATGATCATGCTATATCATATATTGGATATCGAGCAGATTTGTAATCAAAATCTTTTAGTTCATATATTCATTGTTGTAGTTTCTCGCTATTGAGGTTTAATGGAGACGCTCATCATCGATTTCTTTGAGCAAATTGAGTAGGAGTTTCACAATCTCATTGTTTATCTGGATTAGAAAGATCACATTGTCATTCTCATTTCCATTCTTTTCTTTGACACAATCGATCTCGTTTGATTCCCCAAAGTCGTTTGGTACAATGGTAGCTTCGTACTTTGTTGGTTTTGCTTCATGAGTACAACTCAAACTCTGCAGGAGAGTTGAATATATTGAATCATCTGTTTCATTGTACTTGAGTAGCAAATATGTCGTAAGATGCTCACATAGATTTGAGATTGAGATTGGTATCTATGTCTGTGGATGGGTTGCTAGAATTTTGGATATCTGTAGTAGTGAGATTGGATAGGGATGATAGATTGCTGAATGTTCATCTATATATACTTGTATCTTCCACATTTTGTATATATTCAGCATCTTGTCCAAAATAATAATTTTTGTATGTATCGTTGATAATTGGAACACATTTTCTTCATAATAATGGTATTCATTTTTTCTCATCTTTATAATAATTATACTCTATGAGTAGAGGAGTCTTCATATAATATTTTTGATCTTCGATTTGTTTATCTACAGACTTTTCTAATATATTGTTGAATTCAATGAGTGTAGGATACAAATCTGTATTGTAACGTAGTATCACATCATCCTTTTGCATGATTTTTTGATAGTGTGAATCAAATGATGTGCGTTGTTCTGTTGCTCAGCCGGACAAGGTATATGTTTGTATCCATCTTCATGCTGATTGGACATTGTCTCTGATACGAGCCAATTGATTGGTAGACATTAAGGCGTCATATTCTTTGAGGAAGGATTCTTTCAACATCTTTTGAAGCATTTTGGTGGGAGCTTTGGCTTGGTTGAGCTGATCTATATCGTTTTGCAGATTGTATCCATTGATTACTTGACCATTGTCATCTACAAAATCTCATTCGTACTCTCACAATAATTCCTGGATATTATCATTTTGTTCTCATTGGATCATTTTGAGCATTAGATCTGTGAATCTATGATATCCAATATCTTCGGAATATATAAAATTGTTTATATATGCTCCTAGAGCTTCTTGATAGAAATAATTTTTGTTGGCTATTATATCATCGTATCGTATTTTGCTATCTACAAAATCAGATGGATTAGCATAATAGGTTTTTAATTTTTGGAAAAATGATTTGTACTCATTGATGTCGTCTTTGTAATTGATGATACTATGTCGTATCTCTGGAGCTCATTTGGGATTGTCATTGTATATAAAATATTGCTCTAGATCGCTCCATATAAATTTTTGATTTTCAAAATCTACGTAGGGATATATACTAGGGTATATAAATCATTGATTTTTGATTACAGGCAATGGAACATCTCATATCAATATCAATCAGACCAATTGCGATGTCTCATCTTGCAATCAGTCGAAATACATATTTTCCAAAATCTTTGTGATATCTGCAGCTTGGAAATTTTGTATATCTATCGGTAATACAACTGCTTTGCTATTTGAAATTTCTTTTTGGATATATTGAGTGGTATATCGTTGGATGTCTGCAGATAATTCATCATATATCTCTTGATCTACCAATATGGTGACAATATTTGTGCTTTCCAATGGATTCTCTGCTTGTATTTTGCCAAAATTTACAAAAAAAACTGAATTTAAAATATACGATAAAATGTATATAGCAAGCATAAATATAACGTATTTTTTTTGATTAAACATGTTTGAGTATAGGGTTGATTGATAAATATATTATAGTCTGGGCTTATTATGTAATTATAAGATGAATTTGTTTGAAAGCCAAATAAATCAATAAAAGTCTTTTAAATTACTTTGTAATATATAAAATAATGATAGATTAGTTGACAATTTGTTTAAAAGTCATATATCTGGTATTTGAAATGTTGTCAAAAGGTTTTAAATAAAAAATTGTTGTAAATCATGGGTTTGGATCAAAATATAATCAATATCATAATAAATCAATTTGCACTGCAAAAATATCAGACCAAAGATATTGATGTTTCTGATTTTGGATTGAGGGATTTGGAACTTTTGCTAGCCCAAAGAATCAAATATTTGATAGATTATGATCGAGATAAATTGATGCATAGTCTGTATAGGATAGATATAGATGAGGATCGTGTAAAAATGATTTTCAAAAATTCTCAATCTGATATGATTCCTCTTAGGATAGCTAGATTGATAATAGATAGAACTATTAAAAAAATCCAATGACATCAGCAAATCAATGATATTGAGTAAGGTGTAGTTGTATGGGAAGGGGATAGTTATCTGTCATGTCCCTATAACTAATAATTCTTTTCTGAAAAAAATTTGGAGGAGATTTTTATTTTAGAAAAAAGGTCGATAAAAATATCGACCTCAAAACTTCTAAAATTCATATTCTACATTATGCTCAATCCTTCCATCAGAATCGGTTATATCAAAATAGAATCGGAATGGCTTATTGTTGTTATAATGAACCATAGTTAACTTATACTTCAAATTATTTACAAGGAAAACAACTTCCTTAAAATAAATTCGATAATAACTTGTAAATGAACAAGAACTTAACCAGGTGTCTTCAGAAAGACCATATTCATATCCATGGGAACTATTTTGAATAAACTCATTACTGGTTCCAAATGTAAATCTTGTTCTCAAAAGATTAATCAAATCAGCAATAATGACATTTCTTGCAAATAATTGTGCCTGAGTTTTTAATCGTTTTTTTATCTGTCTTTCTATCAAATAGGTAAATATCAGTCCAATAAGAAAGCAAATAATCCAAACAATAAATTTGTCAGAGTAAACTTCATCTTTACAAATGTCAGGTAAGAGATCCGCAGATACTAAAGGGAAAACGCCAAGGAAAAGAATAAAGGTTGTACGAACACGGACTTGTGTTTCTTTTATAAGAGACACGTTCTCTTTTTCAAAGATTTTTACATAATTTTTCATGATCTCCTTTTTTTTATTTGTTGATTAATATAGATTCACCACTTTCTTCTACTGATACTGCTGATATCATCCAAACAAAATTACAAGTACGTACAACAAAAGAAGTTTTAGAAAGATTATCCGGTGTGATAAAAAGACCTGTCCGATATGCCCAATAGAAAACACGATAAGTTATTCTATTTTTTTTTATCAAAAGAGACCTATCGTCTATAATTTGATGACAGATTAACCTACCATCGCTTATCCAATCTGTCTGCCCTCCAATCCAGCTAAAAAGATTTTTCTCAAAATCTTGATTGAATGTAAAGCCTTCTTTTTCTAATGAAGACAACATTTCCGGTAAAATCTCATTTTTTACGAATGTTTTTCTTTTTGAAATAAGATCTTCATACATAGGTCTTAAACTTTGGGGAATTCTAGCAAGGATAGCTAGCATTGAAATCAACCAAACTACAGTTAAGCTTATAGCAATTATTCGTATAGTGTTTAGTGGTACTTTTTGAAGA
>DJVF01000019.1 GCA_002441085.1 Patescibacteria group bacterium UBA6263 | reverse complement strand
ATGAAATCCCAAAACGTTGATTTAGAAATAATGTAAATGAAGTCTGATAAAGCATAATAGCCAAATTGATAATGAAGAATATTATATAGTATTTTTTTTCGTTGGAGATAAACATTTTTTGAAATATATGAATTATATTTAATTTAATTTTTTTGGCTTTGTCCAAAAACTTATTAGTTTCTGGTAACCAGAATAAAATAAAAATAATATTTATCAAACAAAGAAATATACTGACTAGAAATGGAGTTTTGATTCACCATTGAAGTAAAAATCATCACAGTCAAGGTCAGATAATAAATGATATTCCAAAAATAGCTCCGAATAATCATAAATTCAAAGCACGTTCTTTGTGATCTTTGGATATATCACTAAATATTGACTGTATAGCTCATATATTTCAAGCGGTAATTCAATTGATTATCCTGGATAACATATATACTCGAAATAATGGTGAAATATAAACCATGATATATGACAAAAAACTTCATATTATTGATAGTAAAAGTACTGGTTTTCTACCATATTTATCTGACATAGCTCATAGTATAGGAGTGGAAAATAGTCATACAAGTGCAAATACAGTCACTCATATAGATATCATAAAATAGCTAGTATCATAATAATTTACCATATCTGGCAAAGCAGGTATGACAATAGTAAATCAAAGTATATCTATAAATAGCGACAAAATCACTGTCAATTTTATCTTGGACATAATGTACGTAGCAACGTAAAAATATAGAAACTTATAATACTGTCATTTCGAACCTAGTGAGAAATCCTTGGGTAATAAGAAATCTCTTTAAGGGATCTCTCGGTTCGCTATGCTCTCTCGAGATGACATAGTCTTTGCTAGAGATGGCAAGATTACCAGGTTTTCCAACTAGGACATTGTTGTTGGACATCTATATGAGCAAATCATGGATATTGGATAGCTTCCTTGATTTTTTCTTTTAATCATTTGATATCTTTGTCTGGCAAAGAATATGTAAATTCACATCAAGCTGATTGAAGTAATCATATGGGGTCAAGTGGTTTGATTGAGTTTCAATCTGGAGTAGATTTGGTTTTGATATCTACTGGTGTAGTAGGAGATGCCTGTCATGTAGTCAATCAATAATTTTCATTGTTGCAGACTATATGTACCAAATTGATATTTCTCCTAGCTGAATGCAGTAGATGGCCCAGTCATATACCATAAGAATCTCCATCTCAAGCAACAGAAATAACTGTCAAATCAGGATTAGCTAATTTTATACCAGTAGCAAAAGGCAATCCTCTACCATGCAAAGTCTCTGATCAATATCAATCCAAATACTGACTCATTTTGGAGTTACATCCAATTCATGTCACGTATACCATATTGTATTTGGGTATTTGTAATTCTTGGACTGCTTGTTTGATAGCTAGATGAATCAGATAATCTCAACATCCGGGACATCGTTGGAATTTGGTAAGTCATGTTCTCATTTTACTTTTTTAACTAATATAAATTTTATCTTTGCCAATAATATCAAACTAATTTATAATTTTTTGATCCAAAGTCTTTATCTATTTCTGTAAATACTTTGCCTCAAAGTTTCTCATAAAATCATCTAGATTGAGGATTATCTTTGAGAGTAAATAAATAAAATGATTTATAGTTTTTAAATTTATCGTGACTTATCAACTTACTGAATAGTTCTTTTCATATTCACATTCATTGATGGTCTGTGTCGATATAAAGTCATTTTATCTCGAAATCATAAGGGAATTCTTTTGAAGTATTTATTACTCAATCTATAAATCAGACCACTTTTCAATCTACCTCTTTGACTAAATAAAAGGTGTCTCATTTTTTAAAATATTCTTCTCGTTTAGAAATTCTTTTGTTTAAATCTATATTATCTAGATATTCTTGATTTATTATTCATTTATAATTATTTTGTCGGCAATCTGTATTGATTTTGACCATTTGAGAAACATCTTTTATAGTTGCTTCTCTAAGCAAGTTATTATTCATATCATTATTAGTTTCTATTATATTTTGAGAAGATCTCATGTTATAAATGATATAATATTGGTAAAATATAAGATTGCTTCTACCGTAGTACTACGGTATTGCAATGACAGGATAGAAGATTGCTTCGTACCTCGCAATGACTAGTGATAAAGTAGATTCGTAATGACTAGTTTAAATCTTCTTGGAATATTGGATATAGGTCGTATTTTCTGATATGTTTGATTTTTTTATTTCGATCTGGATTATTTAGTCAGCATTGATCAGTAATCAATTCTTGTAATTGTCAGGTATAGTTCATTTCAACAAAGGTCAGACTTTGGATATTTTTTTGATTATCTTGGAATCGTATTTTGAGTCTAGGATCAAGAGGTTGTAGAATTTTGACTATAATTAAGCCATAGTCTTTGCTTTGTCATCTCGAGCTTGTCGAGAGATCGCTTTTAAGAGATTTCTCCGCTTCGGTCGAAATGACAGATTCTAAAACGTAAGAATTGAAACCAAAAGTTATATAGAAATTTTTAGCGTCAGGATTGATAATCTCGTATCAGTAGAAGTCAGCATTAAATTGTTGTTGGATAAAGGTTTCCATTTTTTGGAATCTTTTTTGCATCATTTTCTTTTTCATATCTGGTTCTTCATTGGTTGCTCAATACTCGTCGTGCTCATAAGAGCTTGCTATAAATTCACCATTTTCTGTACCAGGAATGGTATATGGAGATATTCCAGATTCTGTAAATGAATATCTTTTATATCATTCTTTTCATTGCACAAATTCTCCCCTATTTATTGGCTCTGCTTTGAATTTGGATTGATCAATTGACATATAGCTCTCTGAATATTGTTTGTCTAGAAGTACTATTACTGGATGTTGGTATATATCAGATCGATTGAGTGCTTTTCAGATTAAATTATATCAATCTTTGTATGATGAAGGAGCGATAACTATTGGTGATGTTTCTCAAAAAGTAGGAGTTAGACTAAATTTAAGATCTCACTGTGATGTAAAAGTTGGCGTACCAGTACTTGGTCAATCACGTTGGGATAATATATAGACTCATCAGATTTCTGTCTGATTGGAAAAAGAAATACTCTCTGACATTAAAGCAAATCATCATCCGCTTGTTCCACACATAGCTCTCTTACCTGCAAATTTTGCTCACAGCATTGACATAGCGACCGCTATTTCATCCTCTCATTGAAAGAAAACGACTTGTCATCTCGAGCCTGTCGAGAGAT
>DJVF01000028.1 GCA_002441085.1 Patescibacteria group bacterium UBA6263 | reverse complement strand
GGGATAGTAAATTGTACAGTAGATGTATCTATTCATGCTCGATCATCTGATAGGTATATTTGGATTTCTTTGGCTTTGGGGTTTACAAAACTTGTAATATATGGAGAAGTTAAATTTGCTGAAGGTGCAATAGGAGAGTTGAAGCTAAAAGAATATGATCATGTATGTGTCTGTCAATTTTCGTTTGTTCTATCTTGGGCTGTTATAGATACGTTTATTTGTTTTTCTACAGGATAGGGTTTGGGCGGGTTGAATGATATATTATATCATCTGATATTACTATCTCGTGTAAATTTGTTTATGCTAGTATTTCATTGAAAATCGCTGATACTTATATTAGATCAAGATAAAACATAAGTTCAATAAGAGGGATCACTAGGAGAAGTGACTACTATTTGGATTGTGTTTGGATCTACTCACTGTTGGTTGTCAACTGTTGTTGGCGCAGTTTGGTAATTGTTTAAATTGGATTTATCTAATCAAGAATATCGGTAATGACTCCTTTTGTTGTTTTGTAGTGGTAATGGTCATGACACGTTTCATAGTGGATTTCAGTGTCGATCATTTATGAGCATGGATATATTTTGATTGGATGGAATTTGTGTTGCTCAATTGGATATATTTAGATTGGATATTGTTGGACTATCTGTGTCTACTATACATGGTAAAGGTAAAAAGTTGTATGTAGCATCATTTAATCACATCAAAATATCCTGTCATCCTAGATTATATCCGTTTACGACTTGACAATCTGAGGTAGTATCCAAACCAAAAGTGACTGCTCATCATTCACAATTTGTAAATTTTAAGTCAGTATTTGTGATATTGCTGGTTGTATAAAAAGTAAATGTAGATAGGTTTCTATCTATATTGCTTCAAGTGGTTGCTGCTCATTGAGTTTTGTATATATTTCAATTTGATATATTTTGGTCTGTAGTACTAAAAAATCAGTCTATGAAATTGTGTATGATATTGGTATTTCAAGAATTGAATTTGATTGCATGATAAAATCAATTGTAGACTTGTCATGATGCATTTAATTTTGTATTGAATGTGTATTTGCAATGTAGTTTGAGATTGGATCAAGATCATGGAAGAATTTCAAAACTTGGATTTGCAGAAAAAACATTTAATCACATAAAAGTAGTAATCAATATTCAGTTTATTATTGTAAATCTTTTTAGATTTTTTTTTCGCATAAATATTTTTATCGACTAAATGTATTGTTGTAGTATGGATCTGTTTTTTCAAAATTGATTCATATGATGGCTATATCTGATGCATTGATAGCATTGTCTCAATTCAGATTTCTAGGGTCCCAAACATTTATTCCACTATCAATAAATCAATTAGTTGTAATAATTGCTATATCATTTCAATTTATCATATAATCATAGACTCAATTGATATTTTTGAGGTCTCAAGCTGTTTGATATCTATATCAATCATCTTGACTAAGATTTAATTGCTGTGTCGAATAAAGGTTGGATCATGTAGTAAAATCTATTGTTTGATTTCATCAACTAAATTGGACTCAACTCAAATATGACGCTAAATGAGATTGTCATTTAAAAACAAAGTGATAAGTTCCTGGCGCTATATCTGTCAAAAATTCTCCAAATCAATCTGAAGCGATTCAAACGTCTATAGTTTTTTGTAAAACCTTGTTTGTATTATATATCTTGATTGTACCAGAATTAGAGTTGTTTGTAGATTGATTTATACGATTGGAAGGATATGCTTTGATTTGTACTCATATTCACACAGGATTGACTTTTATATCTATAAAATTGGATCTACGCGGTAGTGTATTTATATTGGTTGATCAAACTATACTGGGATAGAATGTTATACATCAATTGAACGTTCAACTATAATAGTTAGGGAACTGAGCTGTCAAATTTCGTACTCCACTTCCTCATGATGGTATAGTCTTGCTTGTTTTGTCTCATCAAATATATTGTCCAAAAGAAGTTATTTCATTTTCGCTTAGACAGGTTTTGTTATTGAAACTATCACTTGTAGTACTAGCGTCTACTGATCATAGCTCATAAGTCATACTTATATTTTCTTTATTATATATTTTGATTGAAAATCCTGTCTGTACTCATCAAGATATTTCAAAATTTAATATTTCTACTTCACTTCATCAATACAAAAATTTTGATTCTGAATATCAAACCATTGTGTCAGATTTGATTATGTTTGTTATATAAAATATGCTTGTTGTAAGGCAAATTGTAAAAAATAATAATGTTTTTGTTTTCATTTTTAATATTATTTTAAAATATTACTTTTAAATTATATTTGAAATGATGTAATTTGTCAAATTTTTTGATACTTTTTTGGTTGATTTTATTGAAAATTTTTAGAAAAAATCGCAAAGTTATTTTTGCGATTTTAATACAGTATTTTGTTGAATATTTTATTTGTTTGCTTGTTTGAAATGTATATAGCAAATATATAATCAACTTATAATAAGTAATATCCGTAAATGAGTTTCTATAGATGCGAAAAATTCTGGCAAATATATTGCAAGAAGCGCTCCAGCAGACAACATAGCGACTTCAAATATAAAAACCTGTAAAGGAGTCAACTTGAGTGTTTCAGTTGGGTTGAATTTGGGTTTTTTAATATTTTCCATTTTGATGGGATATGCTTTAAATTGTTTATTTTTTGACTGATTTGTATATTATATTGTATACCCAGACCAATATAAATCCACTACAAAATCAATCTAATAATGCTCGTAATAGACCTATCAATATACCTCAAAAAGATATTGAGTATCATATATAAAATTGTCATAATAGTTCTACAAACATTTGATATTGAGACCAAAAGTTTCAAAATATTCACATAAATACTATAGCTACTCACATAAAAATAGCCAAAGTCAATCATCCAGCAAGAGGACTTGGTTTGTAGTTTTGTAGAGGTTTTGTTTTGAAGCTTTTCATTAATTAATTATAAAAATTAAAATTACAAACAGATTATAATTAAAAATTTTGAATTTGTCAAATTTTTTGGTAGTTTTTTTGGGGATAGTGAATTTGACAAAAAATAAGCTTTAATTTATAATTAAATTATTTAATAAATATTATTTATAATGGAATCTATAGAGACGAAAGAAAAAATCTGAAAAAAATTAAATATTGTCATTATGTGATTTGGTGAATTATGACAATGATTTTATGATATGCTAAAAGAAACAAATTCAAATGTTTATGTTGTGTCTGTTTCTTGAAAAAATTCTGAACAATATAAAAATGCATGAATCAAACCATATAATCGATATGAATGATTTCCTATAAAATATGAAGATATAGATGCTGTACTTTTGTGCTGTCGTACTTGACAATTGGAGCTTATCAAAGAACTTGTACCTCAGGAAGTTTTACCAAAGGTAGTAGATAAATTTATATCTTTTCAAAATGGATTTGATGTCAGAGAAAAATTAATAAATGTTTTTGGTAAAAGTGTACATAGGTGTGTGCCATATTTATCTTTAAAAAGTTATGATGGTAAAAAAATTAAGCTTAGTTTTGCTAGGACATCTCCTATAAAATGAATAGAACAAAAAAATATATATGATTTAATGGAAACATTAAATGATTACTCTAGTAAAGAATTTGGAAAATATCTTTTTGAGGGAGTAGATAGTATCGCTCTCCAAAGAGAGGGAGAATTTAAGGCAATGATAAATACCGTATTAAATTCGCTTTGTGTGGTTTATAAATCTGACGTTAATAATTCAATAAACTTATTTAAACAAGAATTTGGTGAAGATGTCATAAAGATGCGATCAAAAGAAATTAGTGATGTAGAAAATGTAGTCTATGATAATAGTCCTTTTGAAATAAATACTTGAGAAGTAGAATATCGCATATTACATGTTGCTGAAAAATTTGCCAAAGAAAAACCTAGCACATATCAACAATATTATATAAATTCATGGGCAAGATGAGAAGTAATGACGGAAGATAACCATCTATTATGATATATAATCAAAAAAGCTAGGGAGCACAAAATAGATGTCCCAATATCAAAAGAGATTTGGAAGAGGATGAAAGACATAGAAAAGGGAATAAATCAAACGTTGAAGAATTAAAAATATTAACGTTATTTATGGGGCTTTCTCACTATCAAATATATTGAAATATAATAACGCTATTTTTTAGAAGAGTCCTCTCTATTTTAGAGAGGACCTGCCTGTCGGTAGGCAGGTTTAGGAGAGTAAAATCTTTATAACATAACTACTTTACAATTTGCATTTTCTTTTAAGTATTTAGCGTCTTGTGATGTGCCGACTACGCTGTCGTAATGCATTGGAATTGCTATTTGTGGTTTGATAAGTTCTAGAGATTTTACTGCTTCTATAGCTGTCATTGTATAGACTCAACTAACTGGTAAAAGTGCTATATCTGGAGATATATTTTCCATTTCTGGTATGATGTCTGTATCTCAGGCATGATATATAGTAGTTCAATCTAAATTGAAAATAAATCACACAAATCAAGATTCTTTGGGATGATATGGAATACCGGGAGATCTAAATTTGTCAGTATTGTATGCTGGAATCATTTTAACCGAAAAATTGTCCAAATTCAGATTATCATTTTGCTCTAAGAATATTTTCTTGTTTTGGATGTTCATCAAATTTTCTTCACATACTATAGGACAGACAATTATAGTACTTGGTTTTATGATTTTTTGAATATCGTCAGGACTTAGATGGTCTTTATGATTGTGAGTAAGAAAAATATAATCAGCTTGAAATCATTCTTTAATCTGAAATGGATCTATACAAATATTTTTTCATTTGTATCATATCAAAAATCAGTCATGACCTAGTCGATGTATGGATATATTTTTGTAATTAAACATTTATATTCATAAAATTTAAAACTTTAAATTAATATTTATTAAATCGTGGTATAAGGATACTAGTTTGTTTGATATATTTTTTATACTCTTGATTATTTCATCGTTTTTTGTTTCAGCTCTTTTCTAATAGTGGAATTCAAGAAACAAATAAAAGAAGGATGATGATAAATAATGGACTTATAAGAGCTATAATTTTATTTGTATTTAAAATCGATGGGAAAGCCGCAATATACACTCCTATCCAACAAAGTATTTCACCAAAATAATTTGGGTGTCTAGAATATTTTCGTAATCATGTCGATATCCATCAGTTTTTTTTGTTTAATATAAATTGAAATTTCTGATAATCAGCAACACTTTCTATAAGTAATCCTATTGCTCGTATGATAATTCAAAATATCCAAACATCGTTGTTTGTAGATAGTAAAAGGGATGAAGAAATGATAGCGACGCTCAGTCATTGTAAGAGCCAAAATTTTATAAATTTTTTTCGATCATTTCTCATTTCATCAAACCTATTATCTTTTTGGATTTTAAAAATTCTGATTAATAAATATGTTCATAATCTAATTGCTCGTACAATTATCATTAATGATACAATCCATATATCTTGATATATTATCATCAACAATGATAATGTTATAAATGTTAGAGCATAGCTTATATCAGTCAATTTATCTGTTTTGAAAAAATAAGCAGGAATAAACATTATTAAGTTAATTCATATTGATAGTACTAGTCATGTAATTAGTAGTGTCATTATTGTTTGTTAAGTATTTTAAAATATTATTTTAAATCCATTTTATATATTTCAAAGTTATTTCATTTATTGTCTGTAATTTTTTCAAATATTTCTAATCACACATATTTTAATATCTTATAGATATTGCTATTTTGACTATGAGAATCTAGACAAACCACGCATCGTATATTCTTAAATTCCTGTTGTTTTATATAGTTCATAAGAGATCGAAGTAAGTGTACACCTATTCATTTATTTTGCATATTTTGAATTATTCAGAGTATATCTATATAAACTGATTTACTGTCTAAATATTGTTTTTGTAGAAGATATTGAAGTATAGGATCCTGTGTTTTTTGTATATTTAATGTATTGCTGATATCATAACTGACCACAAACCCTATCATTTTTTTATCTTGAAAAACTCAAAGAGATAATGGAGATTGTAAAATAAAATCTTTGAAATAATCTAGATTCTCAACAGGATAATCTTGGAATCATTCTTGCAAGTTGTTTTGAGAAAATGATAGTTCTTGTACAATATTTTTTATGTCTTGTATATCTTGATCATCTGTAAACTGTCTGATTTGCATCTAATTGACTTTGAAAGGATTAAAATCGGTTTGGTGATCATAATAATCTTCTCATTCAGATTTTTTTAATTTATGGGTTATTAAATATGTGAGTGGAGTGAAAAGTATTTCTACTCATACTTTGAAGATATAATTGGATATCAATATTATTAGTAATAAACTTGGCTCGAAAACTCAGGCAAATGCTATAAATACAAATAATCACGTATCTAAAATCTGTCCTATAATAGTAGATCAAATTGTCCTGATTCGTAACTTTTTTCCTTTCATCCATATTTTGATTTTTGCAAGAAGATATGAATTGCTAAACTCTCATGCAAAATAGGCAATCAAACTTGCTAGTACAATTCTAGGCGTGAGTCAGAGAATATTTTGATATGATTCTTGATAGGGTCGGTCAGTAGCCGCTGGTAAGAAGCCAACTATAATTATAATTGCTGACATCAGTAGAGCTGCTCCAAATCACATCCAAATAACTTTTCTACTTTGTTTATATCCATAAACTTCAGTAAGTATATCTCAAAAAATATAACTCAATGGAAAAAGTATCGTTCAAGCATCAAATGTAAATGGTCAGATATTTGTAATTTTACTGGAAACAATATTAGATACCAAAAGTACTGTCACAAAAAAGACTGTAATCAGAGTAAGATATTTATAATTTTTTGGTTTCATTTGTAGCGTAATAATTAAATTACAGTAAAATTATAGATTCTTTGCGAATATGCAAATAAAGTTGTTTCTAAAATATAATATTATAAATTATATTTTAAGGCATTTATATTTAATTTTTTTTATTTGCTCCGCAGGATTACTTTTTTTCATTGCCAAAAAAGTAATCAAAAAAGCTAGTTCTTTACAAAACTCGCTACATCTATTCTGTTTGCTTTTTACTTATGATTAGCGGCTCAAACAATTTGTAAAGAACCAAATCGTTGACTACATTTTTTGTAGTAAAAAAGTTATAGTTTAATTTAATATTATACTTTTATAATTCTATAATATCTTTGATGCTAGGGATTTGACATTTGAATCGTATTTTTTCAAGCTGGGATTGGAGTGCTATTTGAGCTCTTTCTTCTCAGTGTACTATAAAAGTTTTTTTGGGTGGCTTAGAGAATCATTTTGCTCGTTGCATAAGTTGATTGGCATCTGCATGTCCAGAGAAGCCATTGATTTTTTGTATTTCTGCATTTACTACAACTTCTGCATCCATTATTTTGACTTTTTTCTCTCATTCTAAAATACTTCTTCCGAGAGTACCTTCTGCTTGATAACCTACAAATAATAACATATTTTTACTGTCCCATAAACTATGTTTGAGATGATGAGTAATTCTTCATGCAGTACACATTCCATTTCATGCAATAATGATACAAGGGTCATTGTAATTATTTAGTTTTTGTGAATCTTCTACACTTTCGCTATATTCCAGTTGTGGAAAATTAAAAGGATTGGGATATTTATGTAAAGCTTCATTATCGTAATATTCAGTATGTTTTTTGAATATTTCAGTCGCTTTGATAGAAAGAGGGCTATCCAAGAAAATTTTTTGTTTGGGAAATTTGCCCTTCTTGATTAAAATATTGAAAACATATAATAGTTCTTGAGTCCTTTCTACAGAAAAAGATGGAATCAATAATTTTCATCATTTTTTGTAAGTTTCTAGAGTATATTTCAAAAGTAAATCTTCTTTGCTTGCTGGGTCTTCATGTAATCTGTCTCCATAAGTGGATTCCATAAATAAATAGTCTGCATCTTGTATTAGTGTGGGATCTTGTATGATAGGAGTATCCCATTGTCATACATCACCAGAAAAAACTAATTTTTTTGTTTTTCAATTTTCAGTTACAAAAAGTTCGATACTAGCTGATCACATTATATGTCCTGCGTCTTGATATCTGACTTGGATATTATCGGTTATTTTATATATTTTTTTATATTCTACTATACTAAATAGTGGCATGCATTTGCTTGCATCTTTGAGTGTGTATAGTGGCAGTCTAGCTTCTTGACCTATCCTTGCTCTTCTTTTGTTTTGTTGCTGTGTATTTTTTTCTTGTATCTCGGCAGAATCTTCAAGGAGGATACTACATAGATCTCTAGTCGCTGATGTTGTATAGATTTTACCATTAAATCATTCCTTATGTAATTTGGGTATGAGTCCACAGTGATCTATATGCGCATGAGTAAGTAGGACAAAATCTATTTCTTTGGGATCAAACATAAATGGCTCATAGTTGAGTCTATATATTTCTTTGGGTCATTGAAACATACCACAGTCTAACAAAAACTTTGTATTTCCAGTTTGGATAAGATAACAAGATCAGGTTACAATTTTGGCTGCTCAGCAAAAAGTTAATTTCATGATTGAATGGATATATTTTTAAATGTAGTTTGATTATAATATATTTTCTAAAAAAAGCAAAAATTAGACTTTGAAATAAAAACTTTGATTGAATTTTTATAAGTATCAAATACTGATTTAGAAGTTCATTGGTTGTACGTTTGGTAAGTGATGAGAGATGTTAATCAAACATTATTGGCGTGTATTCTGCATGAGAATCAGCATGACATGCTGGTGATATAGTTTTTTCTGCTATTGATGGGATGCTAGTCGCAGAATCTAGCTAAATATATAAAGCAGTCTAATCGTTTATTTAAAATAAATAGTATTGACATTTATTTATATATTATTATAAATAATGTATTATTTTTATTTAAAATATTTTTGATAGATGAATTCAAAAAGATTTAATGCTAGAAATAGTTTTTGATGATTTAAAAAAAATATAATATCTGCTATGCTTTTGTTAGCCTTGGTTTGATGTATGCCAGACAACGATAATGATTTATCAAGCGATGAGTTTTGAGATTGAATAGAAATACAAAACCCCAAAAATAATAGAGATAAAGCAATATCTTTTGATGAGTTGAAAGCTAGTTATGATAGTTTAAAAAAAAGCACTGCTGAACTTGAAAAAGTTGTAAACCAATTACTTAAAGAATCTCGTCAACAGGACTCTGTTTCTTTAGCTGAAAAAAATAGAAAAGCATCGGAAATGAGGTTCCCTGTATTTAAAAATCCTCAAATTAAAAAGGTAACTACAAAGGATTGTGTTGTAGACTGAGATACTATAACTATAGAGTATTTTGTAGAAAATTTACAAAAACAAGCTATAAATTGAAATAAATTTTTATTGGAATGATCGCCAGAACATGTTTTGTTCAAAGATTCTTTGTTTTTGTATAATAGTTTTGATGAGAAAAATAGTATGTGAGAAGAGGTAGTTGCAAATATGGAAAAAAATAAATATCAGAGTTGAGAGAGCCCTTTGACGCCAGAAGAAGAAAAAAAATTATACGATCGATTTTTGAAATATATAAAATCAAGATTAAATGGCGAAAAACAGGAGCGACATTCTTTGGTACGAGACAATGTAATCAAAAAAGAAAAAAGATGAAATGTAACTATTTATTATACAGATTTGGATAAAAAACATCCATGAGTTTTGGCATCTCATCCTTCTATAAAACCTAATAATTATAAATATCTTTGGAGAGACTTAAATCCCTATAATTCAAGTGATTATTATAGTCTATCATATAAAAAACCGGAACAAAAAATTATTACTATTTCTAAAGATGTACTTTCTATGTATGGAATAAATGATTCCAAGGACATATCGTATGTTTTGGAAACTATAAATAATTGAGGAGAGCTTTTTTTGGAAAATATATCTACTGCTAAAGTTGATTCTACTGATATAGATCAATGTGTGGCAGATACAAAAGAAAATACTCAAGATACATTATATTATACTCAATATTATAAAATACCCAAGAATGGTTTTAATCTGTTGCAAATCCAGGATTATAGTAATTTTGATTGAGATTCTATTAGAATAGATTCTAATGATTATAGGCTTACAAAACAATATATAGATATCGATTTAAATAATATAGTTTGATCAAAAGTTATAATAGAAATTTTGAATGAAGGTAGTCAGCCACCCAATACTCTTATGATAAATTTGGGTAAGTATACGAAAAGAATTGAATGAAAAAAATGAGAAATAATAGTTTTGGAATTTGAATAGATTTTATTTTTGAAAATAAATAATGTGAATGCGCCTATTTTGTAGTCAATCTTTGTGACAAAGACAAAGTATACAACTGACACAGTCTTTGGGCCAAGCGTTTAAAAAATCATTTAAAGAATTGAGATGAAAAAAATAATTAATAAAAAATAAAAAATTATGAAAAACTTAAAGTTTGAACAAAAACGTGATGTCGTTTTGAAGGCAGTAGTGAATCTTAATCAAAAATTCAATCAGAATTTTATTATTCAGGAAGAGTTTTTGAGTTTTGGAGAGGAAGACAATGCATGGCTTCTTGTAATGTCTAACTATGATGGAAGTAAATTTTATTTCTCTGTATTTGAGTGGGAACTAAAGGGAGATTTTATCAAAAGAGTTTCAAAGAAAAAAGATCCTTTTCTTGTTTCGATTAATGAAATTCCGTCAAACATTATTTATGCTAAAATTTATGATGAAGGAATGGTTGTTTTTAAACTTCCCAATCGTGAATCTTTAGTATTCAATTTTACTGGAGAACTTGCCTTGAGAACATCTATTTATCCTCAAGTCGAACAACATTTGAACTTTCTTAAAGAAATTTCTACGATGCATGAATTTGGAGTTTGTTAGTAATTAACAAAAACAAAAACTATGAAAAATTTGAAAAGTGGTTTGGCTTTTGGGCTATTGTGTCTGGCATTGATATGGGGTGTAATGATTGTGGGAATTTTATTTCCAATTACTCAATATGGTATAGTCCCCAGAGAAGTAAGTGTCCGTGGAATTGTGGGAATTTTCATATCTCCACTTATACATGGAAATTTTGGACATATCATTGCTAATTCACTTCCTTTGTTTGTGCTTGCTGCGACATTGATGGCTAGCTACCAAAAATTAGCAATCAGAGTTATATTTCTTTCTATATTGATAGGAGGTGGATTGATTTGGCTGTTTGGACGAGGAGGATCTGTACATATCGGAGCTAGTGGACTAATATTTAGTCTGATTGGATTCCTGGTATTTAATGTTTTCTTCCGTAGAGATTGGAGATCATTATTTGTTGCAGTTATTGTAGGATTTTTTTACTGGACTGCTATCTTTGGTATATTCCCTGGTAGTGATCCAAACATTTCTTGGGAAGGACATTTATTTGGCTTTTTGACTGGTATATGGTTGGTATATAGATATCGCAAAAGCCCAAGTGAATAAGAGATTTATATAGAGCGAGCTTTTTAAGCTTGCTTTTTTTACCATATAGAAATTCCAAAATAATTCCTATAGATAAAAACATCGGAAAAATCTTTTTGGGATTTTTCTCGATTTATTTTAATAAAAGTTATGTTGACTTTTTGTTTTAAATGTTTATATTATGCCTTATAACCAAAATAAAAAACTATGAAAATAGATAAAATTCTTAAATTGGCGTTTGTTATAGTTGTTGTATCTTTATTGGTATTTACAGTGGCTATGTTTGTGTACAGATCATATAACAAAGGTTTAGAAAAAAAAGTTTTGTTGTCGGCTATTGAAAGAATTGAAAATGATCTTATGATACTAAAGTTTCATGGGTCTTATGATGGGGATTCAATCAATGATTATACAAGAATTATGTGGGGATTGGATCATAAAATTGTTGTTTTGGAAGAATATTCTATCTATGATTTAGATAGAGTACCGGTATATGAAGTTCTTTTTGAAGAAAAAAAAGAATCACCATCTTTGGACGATCCTGAATACAAGAGAACTTTTTGGACTGGTAAATACCGTGAGCCAGGAGGTAAATGGATTTATTTTGCATCTCCTGAAGTAATCAAACAGAACTTTAGGAACTTATTAAGAAATTGATTTTGAGAGGGTTTTACCCTCTCTTTTTTTATTTCTTGATTTTTTTAAAATAAAGTGTAGATATGAACTATATTTATTTTTTAAATATTTTAATGGCAAAAATTTCTAATAAAAAAACTAGTACAAAAAAACCTGCGATTAAAAAAAGTTTTGGCGTGGTAAAAGTTGCAAATAAGCCAAAAAAAACATGATGGCTTGAATTATTGGCTATTGCTAATATCTTGTGATTTGTAGCTGTAATTATTATCAATTATTTGGCAACTAGTTTGCCTATATGATGAATGAGTACTGGAGATTTGTCTGACTTGTATCCAAATCTTTTCACTCCTGCAGGACTGACTTTTTCTATATGGGGATTGATTTATTTGGCTTTGGCTTGATTTGTAATTCGACAGATTGTTGATTTGTATAAAAAACAAAGCGTATGAATAACTAAAAAAATCTGAGTCTGGTTTTTGTTATCTTGTGTAACAAATATATGATGGATATTTGCTTGGCATTATAGATTGGTTTGATTATCTGTGATAGTAATGTTGTTGTTTTTGTTGGTATTGATAGTGATTAGCAATAAAATCCAAATATGAAAGAAAATATGAACATGGTGAGATAAATTATTGGTTCAGATTCCATTTAGTTTATATTTATGATGGATATCAGTTGCAACAATTGCAAATATGAGTACTTGGCTGGTAAGTATGTGATGGAATATGCGATGAATGTCTGATATATTTTGGACTATCGTAGTGATTATTGTAGCTGCATTATTGGCACTTATAAGTCTGTATAAAAAATATAATATTATTTTTGCTTTGGTAGTAGTATGGGCATTTATAGGTATTATCATCAAAAGAGTATCTGTCGATCCTGTATATGCAAGTAGTATTATATGGACATTGGGAGTATGTATTGCTTTGATTAGTGCTGGGATATGATGGAGATTGGATAAATGGATCAAGAATTAAAATAAAAAAAATTGAATATAAAAAAACTGCAACTTAACTGTTGTGGTTTTTTTTTCTTGATTTTGAAAATCAAAAGTATATATCAATATGTATTGATATGTTTTATTCTATAAATTGGATTTATGAAGTGTATGGGTGATTGATTGTGTGATATATCTTATCTTATGCAAAATATTTCTCAGGAAAAAAGATTACAAATTATCTGTATGCTTTCCAAGACTAAGAGTATGTGTGTATGTGAAATTATAGATAAACTGGAAATAAGGCAAAACTTGGTTTCTCATCATCTCAAGATTTTGAAAGATTTGTGATTGATCAAAAACAAGAGAGATGGAAAAAATATTCATTACATGATAGACAAAAAAAAATTTGATAAATTCAAATTAGATTTGAAAAAGATTTTTAATATTTAATAAATAAATATGATTATAAAGATTTTGGGGACATGATGTCCCAAATGTAAATTGCTTGAAGAGGTTACTAGACGCACTATTGCAAAACTTTGAATAGATGCTCAAATTTTGGAAGTAGATAAAATTGAAGATATTATGGAATATAATATTTTATCTACTCCTGCTTTGGTTTTGAATGAGGAAGTTTTGTGTATGTGAAAAGTCCCAAATAATGAAGAAATGGAATCTATTTTTGTTAGACTTCAGTAATTAGAAACCCAAAATAAAATTCTTAATTATATTTTATAAAAAATGTTTATGCTATTAGAAAATCTTATTAACTGGTTTACGTATTCTCTGTTGAATCTAGAAGCTAGCAATCATCGAGCTCAAGCACTTAATTTTTTTATATATGATAGTATCAAGATTTTTTTTCTATTGTTATTGATTACATTTTTGATGACACTACTTAATTCTTATCTACCAATAGAAAAAATTAGAAACTTTTTGACCAAAAGAAAACGATATTGACTAGATCATTTGCTTGCATCTTTTTTTGGTGCTATTACGCCATTTTGTAGTTGTTCATCTATTCCATTATTTGTAGGATTTATCAAATGATGAATCCCCCTTGGAGTAACCTTTTCATTCCTTATTACATCACCTTTGGTCAACGAAGTAGCTATTGCTATGTTTTTGGGAATTTTTTGAATCAAAGTAACGGTAATTTATATGGTAAGTTGAATGGTTTTATGAACTTTATGATGATGGATACTAGGTAAAATGTGATTGGAAAAATATTTAGCTGACTTTATCCAAGTGCAAAGATCAAACGGATCAAGTTATGTAGAGAAAGTAACTATTATTTTAAAACAAAGACTAAAAAATGTAAGCAAAGAAGCGCGATCAATTACCAAAAAGGTAATGCCATATGTATTGATCTGAGTGGCAATAGGTGGAGCTATTCATGGATTTGTACCTACAGGTTTCTTTGAACAATATATTACTAAATCCAATCCATTCGCAGTTCCTTTGGCAGTTATTCTATGAATCCCAATGTATGCTAATGCTATGTGAGTAATACCGATAGTGCAAGCATTGATAGCAAAATGAGTCCCATTATGAACATGACTTGCTTTTATGATGGCAGTGGTATGATTGAGCTTACCAGAATTTCTAATTCTCCAAAAAGTAATGAAAATTAAACTACTACTTATTTTCTTTTTAGTTACTGGATTGTGTATGATTTTGCTTGGATATTTCTTTAATTGGGGTTTGTAAGATTTTGGATTAGAGAAATTAATATATTTTTAATAAAATAAGTTACCACATATTATCAGTATGATTCTTGTCTTAAAAAAGTTAGTTAAACTGCTCCTTTTTGTGGTAGTGTATGTGTTTATTAGCATCAAAATTGTCCCTTGACTTGGCTATTTTTAAGGGTACTGTTGATGTTGGTGAGTTTTTATTACTAACCAATACTATTATGAAAAACAGCATGATTATTATTTTAGTTCTTATCCTAATTGTTGTCGGGTGAGTTTTATATTTTTTTAGAGACAATGTGAAAGATGTCTATGACAATACATCTGTAGATGTAAACGAAAAAATGATCGATACAAGAGAAGATATAAATGAAACAATTGAAGATATAAAGGAAGATGTAAATGATGGAATAGACGATATGCAAAGATAAACTGTAATCTATAAATGCATTATAATTATTATCCAAAATTCTGCATAATTTTTATTGATAAAATTTTTATTATGGAAAATTCAATTATTCTTATTTTGCTTATTGTACTTGTTGTTATTGGGTGAATTTTATATTTTTTAAGAGATGCCATTAAGGATAAATACAACAAGACATCTGGCAAAGTTAAACAGACTGTATCTCATGCAGCTAAACAAGTCAAAGAAGATATAAAAGACTAGGACAACTAAAATTATTATATAAGGAGAAAAATCCCATATTTTTTATTGTGGATTTTTTTTGAAACAAAAAAATCATAGCTTGTGCTATGAAAAACATTTACACCTAATATAATTCGACTCATTTTTCTTTGATTTTGCGTATTACTTCTTTTGAAAAAGAATGTCTATCAAAATCAAATTTTTCTGGTAGGTGGGTTTTGATCATATTTAAAATATCTTGTTCCATAAGAGAATTTAATATATTTTGTTGGCTTTCTTTTGAAATTCGTGAATATCATTTTCATCCTGGTGCGAGTGTTTCTAAAACTGCTTTTGAAACATCTTGAAATTCAGTTTTATCTTTAGCTACTTCTACCATGATTGATCTGAATTCTTTGAGTTGGATAGACATAATAATCAATAAAAAATAAAATATTATATTTTATTTTACCATATAAGAAATTTAAGACAATTCCTATAGATAAAAACATCGGAAAAATCTTTTTGGGATTTTTCTCGATTTATTTTATTTTTATTTCTTTTAATATTTGGGATTTTATTATGTGTGATGATGTTTTATCAACTTATTTAGATTCGGAAGATGAGGGATTCGAACCCTCGGTACCTTGCGGTACACATCGTTTCCAACGATGCGCGATCGACCACTCTGCCAACCTTCCTTATTAATTTATAATTAGTGGTGGTGTTTTTAGTGAAAAGAGATTGGGATTCAAATAAAAAATTTCTAAAGTCATTGCGAGGTACGAAGCAATCTTATTTTTATGTAGATTTTCCGGTCCTACATTTATGCAGATTTATCACTACCACAAGACTAATATTGTTTTGTAATAAAGACGCTTCGCTATGACTTACTTTTGGCTTGACCCAAAAGTAAGCAAAAACTCAAGTTGCGCAAATTCACGAGTTGCGCAACCAGTTTGCTTAGTCGATTAATCTTTGTAGTGATGAAAGCGTAATTATTGCTATGAGATTTAAAAGATTGCTTTACGGCTTTGCGGGATAGGCTGTCGTTTTGCTCCTTGCAATGACAGTTTTATTAATTATTTCCGAAATACATTTGTTTTGCTAATATTGTTTGTTGCTTGTGATCGACTATCGGTTTGTGATAGTCTAATAGGTATGTCAGTGGATCGTGGATATGTTCAGGATCGATATTTTTTAGCTGAGGAATATATTTTTTGATAAATATTGCATCAGTATCGAATCTTTGGGATTGTCTGATGGGAGAAAAGATTCTCATAGGTTTGGGATCTGCTCAGACCGAAGCTGATCGTTGTCGATTTCCGATATTTACTACCTCTTCGTAATCTAGGAGATATTTTTTGAAAAATTCTTCTCATCGTTTCCAGTCTATCAATAGATCTTTGGTTAAAAAAGATGCTACTATCATTCTGAGTCTATTGTGCATTCGGTTTTTTGTTTTGAGTTGAATAATAGCTGCATCTATGATAGGATATCATGTTTGGGCATTGCAAAATGCCTCGAAAAGTTTTTTGTCATTTTGCCATGAGATATTTTGTCTATGTTCTTGGAATGCTTGTATCCTTGCAAGTGGAAAATACATTGCTATTTGATGCCAAAATTCTCTTCGTCATAGTTCAAATAAGTAATTGTCTGCTTTTTGTTTTTTTGCGATGTTGAATAGTTGACGTATAGAAATCAATCCGAATCTGATGTATGGAGAAAGTTTGGATGCTCACTGTATTGCTGGAAAATTTTTGGTGTTTTCGTAATTTGTAAAATCGAAATTTTCTAAAGTCTGTTTTCGTCAATCGATAGGTCGATACTTGTTTGTCATAGGGATAAATTTATCGAGAATATCTGTGTTTATAATCTGGATTTTATATTTGATTTTTTGTAAAAAATTTTGATTTATACTGTGTATTTTTTGTATTTCTATGAGATCAAAATTTTGTGGTAGTGTAGAAATTCGTGTTTTGAAGTATGGAGTAAACACTTTGTATGCTTTGATATTTTGTGGATCTTGTAAAAGGTTGTCTATTGATATATGATATCAGATATTATTCTGATTACAAAAATCTTTTATTTTGGAGTCTCTTTGAATACCGTAAGTATCATAAGCTGTATTGCAATATATCGACTCTATATCTAACTCTTTGATAATTATTGGTAGGATTTCTTGTGGTTTTCACTTAAATATAGTTAGTTGGGATCAGATTTTTTTAAGTTCTCTATCTAGGTTTAATAGGGCGTCTTTTAGAAATGCAAATCTAGGATCTTGGATTCATCCAAATGTTGGAATTAGATTTTCATCGAATATAAAAATTGGAATGACTTGTTTGCTTCATTTGAAAGCTTGGTATAATCATATATTATCATAAACCCTTAGATCTTGTCTGAATCGAAAAAGAGATTGGTTATACATAATATATGTTTAAAGAAATTAAATATTTTGTTATTGGTGGATAATAATGAAAAATTATTTGTTTTGTATAGATAATTTTTTTAAGAATCTGTTTGTTATCCAATAATTTATCTTATAATTTGAGATATTTTACATTATTATTTATATATGTTGCGTTTTATTTGTAAATATATATAGTATATTTTTGTGTTTAAATTGATATTATTTGTATAAATGGATCTGAGGAAAATACTTTTGACGTCTGGATTATTAATGTCTGCTAATTCTGTATGAGAGCATATAATAGTAAAAAATACCAAACAAGAATTGGTCACAGAACTTAATCAAGAATCTACTAAAGAAAAAGAAAAGCCTGTTTATTATAAATTTGATTTATCTAAAGATTTGTTGAATACTATCGATAGTATGTTTTTTGAACCATGAATTGAACAAGTAGTTACTAGATATTTTGATGAGCTCAAAGATACTCCACTTTTTATGAAATGAACCAAAAGGCATTTGGGTGAGTTTTTGTGATATACCCAATATGACAGTATATTAAAAAAACATAATTGAGATACTCTAAATGTAAAAGCTATAAATGATTTGGATAACGTTTCTTTCCCTTTGATTTATAATGATTTGAACTCAAAATTACCTATTGATTTGCAGCAAATTTTGGCTCAAGACAAATTTGAAAAATATAGAAAAGATTTGGATGGCGTCAACAATTTAATTATAACAACTTGTTTGCATGATGGGAAATATGTGATTGGGTATTATGTAGATTCTAAACTTTTTTTGGCTTCATATTCTTCTATAGGTATATGAAGATCTACACCTCAATGACTGTTTGAAGTAAAAAGAAAGATTTTTGACAAAAGATCTTTCAAATATGAAAATGCTCCTATGCCTTATTCTTTGCATCTAGAATGAAATATTTTTATACATCAATGATATTCTGACTGAACCAAGAGATCCAAGTGATGTATCAGGGTACCATGACTTTATCAAGAGATTTTGTATTATCATAGTAAGGTTTGAACCAAAGTTTTGATACAATTTTAGTTGAGATGTTTTTATTATTTCTGTATTCATAAAAAATTATCTGCAGTTTGTTTAGTATAACTGAATAATTAATTATTTTTGTATGGGACTATTATTCTGCTAAGTTTTTATATGCTTTTCGTTTTTAAATGCCTCCGGCGGGATACTTTTGTCATTGCCACAAAAGTATCCAAAAAGTCTAGTCGCACTAGGTACTATTAAATTTTTTAATTATTATTGTTGTATGATTGTATGGCTTGGTAATAGTTTATTTATGTTGCCTTGGTAGTGCGACATTTTTAGTTTTTATAAAATAATATTCAAAATTTTTCATTGTACGTATATTATTTTTTTTGGCTCTCAAGTAATGTAGGATGATAGTTTAGGATCGGATTTTACTAAGTTGATTACATTTTCTTGTGGAAGATCTTTTTTTGCTTGGATTGTTCATCTCATTTTACCGTTAATTTGTATCGGTAAATTTATTATTTCGAATGAATCAACTATAGATTGGTCATATTTAGGTCGTTTTCATTTTGTGAAAATAGAAAATTCTTCTCAGATTTGTTCTCGAAGTTCTTCGGCTGTATGTGGAGCGAAAGGAGAAACTAATATTATTAGTTGTTTGAAAGTATCTTTATCTATTTTTTCTTCTTCAGATAGTTTATTTACAAAAATCATTAACTGAGAGATTGCTGTATTAAATCTAAAATTATCTATATCTTCTCCAACTTTCTTTATGGTTTTGTGAAGTTCTACTAGTATTAAATTTTGTTTATTTCATTCGGTTCAAGCAGTTTCTATAAATATTTTTTCATCAGAAATTTTACCTTTCAATGCAATTATTTTATCTAGGAATTTTTTTACTCATTTGATACCGTTGGTACTTCGAGCTATTGCTTGATCAAAAGGTCACATAAACATTTCATAAGTTCTCAAAGTATCAGCTCAGAATTCATTTATGATTTCATCTGGATTGACTACATTTCATCGTCTCTTGGACATTTTACGTCAATCTTCTCACATGATGAGTCATACATAATGATATTCTTCAAACGGTTCATCTTGAGATACTATTCATATATCAAATAAAAATTTTTGCCAAAATCTGGCATATATCATATGTCTGGTAACATGTTCAGCTCATCATATATATATGTCTACATTTTTTCGATAAGCATCTTGTTGTTTTCAGACTAATGCATTTTCATTATTTGGATCCATATATCTGAGCCAGTATCGTGAAGATCCAGCTCGTCACGGCATAGTATTGGTTTCTCTTTTTGCGGTAGTCCCATCAGGAAGTGTAATATTTACTCGATCATCAATAGCTGCAAGTGGTCATTCTACAGTCCCAGTTGGTTCATAATTGTCTACGTCAGGTAGTGTAAGAGGAAGCTCAGATTCATTTAGTGCAATTGTTTTTTGAGGTATTTGTATGATATCAAATTCTCGTCATACCAATCAATTATTATTTATTTTATCTAAATATCCTTCTTGGAAATCTCGTCATTTTGCAAAATCTTCAAATGTCTTTATTTCAGCGAACTTAGATTTGTTTGTATACATTTTTTCTATGACTGATTTATCTTTATTATTTCGAAGTTCTTCTAAATTTTTTCGTTTATATGTATTTCTTATTTTTATAAATACCGATTCTCAAGTTTCTTTATTATTCAATTTTAAGATATCTCATACTTGTACATCTCCAAAATATCTATCTTTTTCTTGGGGATTAAGGGCTCTGGTTTCTATAGTTTTGATTCAATCTATAATTGCTTGTCGAGTTGCTTGGTTGTAAAAATTTATTTCTAATTTTGCTTGTTCGTCTACTCGTAAAATTGGGAAAGGTTCTCATCGATATCTTTGGCGAGAGAAAACTCGATCCTGGATTTTATAATTTATTTTTTTTGATCAGATATTATTTTGTTCAAGTCGTATTTGCATAGCTTGGATTGCTTCATCGCTTGTGAGTCATGAAAATTCTCAGGAATTGATCAAGATTCATTTTTCTGTATAAGCAAATCATCATGTATAAAAATATTTCCATGACATCTCATCGTCTATAATATTAATTGTCTCAGCTACTTTATCATAGGGTATCCAATGCTGTTCATGAGAATCTTTATTGAAATGTTCATCTTCAGTTATTTCTATACGTTCATTTCCTATAAGATCAAAAATCAGTGTATTTACATGTATTTTTCTATTCACATCTTTGTGTGCTGCAAAAAAATTTGCTTGAATCTCAAATGGAACTTTTTCAATAAATTTGATATTTGTATATCATGTCTCTTCTTTGATTTCTCTGATAGCTGCCTCAAGTTCTGATTCTCAATCTTCTATGCCACCAATAATAAAAGTTTTGGGATGTAAATCTCCTCGTTGTTCTCCTTTTAGAAATTGTACAAGAACTGTTTTATCTTGTGTATTGCGAAGAATTATGTGCACTGTATTTCTTTCTGTGTTTTTTTTTCATTCTCTTGGTGGGTTTTTGGCGTCGAAACTATCAGGCATTATACTTTGTGTGATAGGAATATTATATTTCTTTGCAAATTCCCAATCTCTTTCATCATGAGCTGGGACAGCCATGACTACTCAAGTACCATAATTTGCTAATACATAGTCAGCAATATAAATAGGTACTTGTTCTCAATTAAATGGATTGATTGCATAGGCTCATGTAAATTGTCAGCTTTTATCTTTTTGGAGTTCTGTTCTTTCAAGTTGTGTTTTGTGTTTGGCTTCTTCTTTGTACTTTTCTACATCTTTTTTATATTCATAAGTTGTAATTTGATCTACTAATGGATGTTCTGGTGCCATGACTACGAACGACATTCCAAATACAGTATCTACACGAGTCGTGTAAACTTCGAAATTTAATCAACTGTCATTGCGAGCTCAAGGCGAAGCAATCTTAGAGATCGCCACGTCATTTCATTCCTCGCGATGACTAGTGCTGAAGACGTTCATCTTGAACTGTGTCCCTTCAGATTTTCATATTCGATTTTTTTCTAGATCTTTCATAGATTCTTCTCGATTGAGTTTGTCTAGTCAATCTAATAATCTCTGTGCGTATTTTGTAATTCTAAGAACTCGTTGTTTCATGGGTTTTTGTTCTACTACTGTTGAACACCTTTCGCATTTACCATCATCCAGATCTTCGTTGGCTAATCATGTCATACAAGATGGACATCGGTTGATAGGTTTGTAATCTACATAGGCTAGACGTTCTTGCTTACTTGGATCTGTAATAGGCATAGCTTTATTTAGTTTCTCATCATAATAATGATTGTACATCTTTAGAAAAATTCGCTGTGTCCATTTGTAATATTTGGGATCTGCAGTATTGACTGATCTAGACCAATCATAAGTTGTACCAAACATTTCGAGTTGTTTGATATATGTATCTATATTTTGTTGAGCAACAATTTGTGGTTTCATTTTTTTTTGAATTGCGTAGGTTTCGGTTCATAATCAAAATGTATCGAATCACATTGGATGTAATACATTGTATCATTCTAACATTTTTTTTCTTGCTATAGAATCACTTGCTATATATCATTTGGGATGTCATACATGTAGTCATGCTCATGACGGGTATGGAAACATATCTAATATGTAGAATTTTTCTTTGGAAGTATCTTCTACAACTTTGTAAATTCAGGATTCTTTCCATTTTTTTTGTCGTTTAGAATCTAATGCTTTTGGATCTATCATATTTGTTATTTATCTATATTAAATATGTGAGCTTTGAAAATAAATTTTCTTTGATAAAAAACAAGTTAAAGTTTTTTTGTGTCCCTATTGTATAAAAAATTATTTTGTAAAATTTATATATTTTGACTTGAAATTTGAAGATAGTTAATTATATAACGCATTACGTTTCTTATTTTTTGTATAAAAAAAGATAAGCCAAGGTAGCTCAGTGGTAGAGCAGAGGCCTGAAAAGCCTTGTGTCGGCAGTTCAATTCTGCCTCTTGGCACCATTAAAGAAATGTTAAATTATTAGAAAAAGGGCATATAGCTCAGGTGGTTAGAGCGCACCTCTGATAAGGGTGAGGTCGATAGTTCGAGTCTATCTATGCCCACCATTAAGAAATGTTAAATGCTAAATTATAAGTTATAAATAATTTAGTTGTATCGGGGATTAGCTCAGATGGCTAGAGTACTTGGTTTGGGACCAAGGGGTCGCGAGTTCGAGTCCCGCATCCCCGAAGTTAGTTGGATTTGAAATAAAAAGTAAAAACAAAAAATATCTTTTGGATAAAAAATCTTATAAACGTGGTCGTCTAAGTTTGACTATTATAGTCTACTTTGATGTGATGGATATGAGAAGATCAACGTTATATCTATGGGCACAATGATCTATTTTGAAGATTAATTGCTTGTAGCATATGTTTCGGTCAATAAATATATAGCTTAACATTATCGTTAGTGACTATAGTTTATCCGAGATAGATATTTTTTTGAAAAATCTATTGAAATTTGATTTGATATCATTATTTAGATTGTTACTAGTTTTGTTTCTGAATTAATTTATATACAGAATTTTTCTTTTTTAATCTATAATTATTATTAAAATGGCTAACAAACCACATGTTAACGTTGGTACTATATGACATGTAGACCACTGAAAGACAACATTGACAGCAGCTATTACAGCAGTATGTGCTACAAAATGATGAGCTAAATTTATGGCTTATGACGCAATAGACAACGCTCCAGAAGAGAAGGCAAGATGAATTACTATCAATACTAGACACGTAGAATACGAGACTGACGCTAGACATTATGCACATATAGATTGTCCATGACATGCTGATTATGTAAAAAATATGATAGTTTGAGCTGCTCAAATGGATTGAGCAATACTAGTTGTTGCTGGTACAGATTGACCTATGCCTCAAACGAGAGAACATATCCTTTTGGCTAAGCAAGTTAATGTACCCTCTGTAGTTGTGTTTTTGAATAAATGTGATATGGTAGAAGATATGGATATGCTTGATCTTGTAGAAGAAGAGATAAGAGATCTTTTGACTAAGCAGGGTTATGATGGAGCAAATACTCCTATTATAAGATGATCTGCTTTGAAAGCTTTGGAAAATCCTGGTGATGTAGAATGAGTAGCTAAGCCTGTGATAGAGTTGTTGAATGCTTTGGATACTTTTATACCTATTCCAGTTAGAGATAATGATAAACCATTTTTGATGCCAGTAGAAGATGTATTTTCTATAAAAGGAAGATGAACTGTTTCTACATGAAGAATTGAAAGATGAGTTGTAAAGATAAATGATGAAGTAGAAATACTTGGTCTTGGTATAGAACCACAAAAAACAGTAATTACTGGTGTTGAAATGTTTCACAAGGCTTTTGATCAAGCAGAGGCTGGTATGAATGTATGATTGCTTTTGAGAGGTATAGATAAGGAACAAATAGAGAGATGACAAGTTTTGTGTAAGCCAGGAACAGTAAAGGCTCACAAAAAATTTGAAGCAGAGGTTTATGTTTTGAAAAAAGAAGAAGGTTGAAGACATACTCCATTTATGGCGTGATATAGACCACAATTTTTCTTGAGAACAACAGATGTTACTTGAAATATAGCTTTGAAGGCTGGTACAGAAATGATTATGCCTTGAGATAATGCAAAAATAGATGTAGAACTTATATATCCAGTTGCTATGGAAGAATGACTTAGATTTGCTATTAGAGAATGAGGAAGAACTGTTTGAGCATGAGTGATTACAAAAGTTAATGAATAATTTATAAGCTTGCCACGGACTTGTTCCGTGGTTGGTTTTTGTATTTTTACTTAGGTAAAAATTTATACACGATTTATCGTGGTCGATTTAACTATTAAATCTATAATTATTATTGGATTGATAGTTGAATATATATTTATTTTGAATAATTGTTTTTTATGCCAACTACAAAGAAAGATGAATCTCCCAAATTGAGGATTAAATTGAAAAGTTACGATATAAAAATGTTGGAATCTTCTATGGCTAAGGTTGTTTCTTTGCTTATAAAATCATGAGCAAAAATAAAATGACCTATACCTTTGCCTAAAAAGAGAAAAGTTTATACTGTTTTGAAGTCTAATTTTAAATTCAAAGATTCTAGAGAGCAGTTTGAGAGAATGACTTATTCTAGGCTTATAGATGTTGTAGAGACTTGATCTAAAACTGTAGAATATTTACAAAATCTTTCTATTCCTGTTTGAGTTTTGGTTGATGTAAAAGTATTTTAATTAGTGAGTTTTGATTATGAAAAATACCAAGTGAGGTCTTGTGGTACAAAAAAAAGAGATGACTAGATTGTGGGTTGATGAAAAACATGTTTCGGCGACTATAGTCAAAGTTATGCCTCAAGAAATTGTGAGATATAAAAATAAAGATAAAGACTGATATGTTTCAGTAGTTATTGGTGTAGAAAAAAAAGAATTGAAAAAAGAAAAATGAAAAAAAATAGATTATTCTATGATGACTGAATTTGCTGTAGATGACTGATTTGTCAATCAAAATGAAGTATGAAAGGTTATAAATCAGGATTTATTGAAAGAAGTGAATACTGTCAGTGTGGTATGATATTCAAAGTGAAAATGATATCAATGAGCTATGAAGAGATTTCATTTGGATGGTTGACCTAAAACTCATGGTTCAAAATTTCATAGACATGTTGGATCTATGTGAAATAGAAAGCCTAGAAGAACTTTGAAATGACATCCTCATGCATGACATATGTGAGATGAAAAAATTACTTT
>DJVF01000042.1:216-3085 GCA_002441085.1 Patescibacteria group bacterium UBA6263 | reverse complement strand
GAGATGTGAGTTGTACAGCATGATGATATAGTACATATAGTGCTGTATTTAGTGTAACATGAGCAAGTAATGTAGATACAACCAAAACAGTATGTTATTATAGTACAGATAATGCAAGCAATGCAGAGAGTTATAAGAAACAGGTGTATAAAATAGATAAAAAAGTACCAACATGAACGATAATTATCAATAGCTGAGTAGAATATACAAACAACGCAGTGACAATATTGATCTTGAGTGGACTAGATACAAACTGAGTCTCACAGATGAGATTTTCATGTAATAATAGTACATATAGTATAGCAGAATCGTATGGGACAACTAAGAGTTGGAATATAACCAACTGATCATGATGTGATACAAATCAGTGAACAAAGACAGTATACGTACAATATAGAGATACTCCATGAAACCGAAGTACAACAACAATAAGTGATACAATAATATATGATACAGTATCACCGACTATCACATTTACATGATCCACTCCTGCTAATGGAGCAACAATAACTACCAATAACTTCTCACCACAATTACAAATTATAGAAAATTGAATCTGACTATGACAGTTCGCTTACAATCGAAATGGTCAGAATTACTCAGTATATGATAGCTGATTGGTATTGATGTATAGTTTTGATAATGTTGCAGCTCTATGAGAAAATTCCACAACAGTAAAAGACCTTTCTTTATATAACAATACATGAACAGTTGACTGAGCAACTCATACATCAAACGGTGAGTGGAATTGAGCTTATAGTTTTGATTGAATTAATGATTATATTACTATTCCAAATTATACATTTTGAATTAATAATACAATAAGTTTATGGATAGATTTTTCTAATGTATCAGCTGTAAAATATTTCTTGTGAAATAATACAAACGCAAATTGAATACGTTATAATGGCTCAGATTTCTTAATATATGCAGGTTCTCAAACGCAAACATTAACCTGGAATAAAATTAATTGATTTGTTCATTTCTTGGTTAGAAGGAATACAGCTCAAAATTATGAATTATTTATAAATTGAATATCTATCTGAATTATATCTCTAAGTAACTGATCTGATATGGATTTGACATATATTTGAAGAAGGTCAGATTGATATTACTTTCCATGACTTATAGACGAACTACGTATCTATAATCGTGCTCTTTCTACTTGAGAAATAGATCTACTATATAGATCCAACTTATCTAAATTCTCTACATGATGATGGTTGTTTACAGACGAGAGGATGTGTATGATAAATTGATCTTATAGCTATACATGATATGCATCAGATTGATTGGGTAATTCTTATAGTTTAGGTAGAAACAATAATATCTCTATCCCTGGACTAGCATGATGAAACCCATCGTGAATAGATTTGTGAGCAGTGACTGCCGGATGAACATCATATATTCTTTCATGACAATTCCAAGGTTACTTCCAAATACAAGATGATAGATGAACTAGCAGTCGGCATACCACTATACAATTACCATATAGACTTAGTTGAACCAATGATCCAAGCGCATATATTGATCAATCTAAGATACAATTTATGTGAACATGATGAATTGATAGGATTGCTTGAGATCAAACTAGTTTGGTTTACCTAAGTGGATGAATCACTACTTATGGTACATTTAATTGAGCAAAACAATATATTATGAGAGATAATTCAAGCAATCCATATTCTTGTCCTACTGGTACTTATGGAAACAAACCATTTATCAAAATAGATATACCAGCCCGACAAAGTCCAGATACTTATAGTGGATCAATCACATTTGATATTGTAAACTAAACTTCAAACTTTTCTATATACTCAATATAGAAATAGATTAAAATTGCGGATCATAAGCCGATTATAAGGGATACAGAAGGCCCGAAAAAAACCTCCAAATTATTGGAGGTTTTTTGTTTTTTATTTTAATTAATCCTCAAAATTAAATAAAATACTGAAACTATTTATTACATATTATTTTATTTCTCATATAATTTATATTTCATATATGTCAATATCTACATAAATTTTATCGATAGTATATTTAGACAATAATAAACTTGAAAAAAGCCAGGCTTTGATTATGCTAAAAATACCAACATAGACTAATAGACAAATTGGAGCTTTATTTACAAATTTTGAATAAAAATTTTGTATAAAAAACACGATTGGTCCCAAAAAGATTAGAAATGCCAAGCTTAAACTGATAAAAAAAAATTGTTAAAAGGTCTTGAAATTGGTTGGTAATTTTTTATAAAGAACACACGCAAAACTTTGATAAAAAGTTTTTTTGTTTTGAAAAGCTTTGCGCCGATGTAGATAATTAACAGTTGTATAATATATTTCGTTTTTTTTGAGAAAAACAAATTTTTTATGAGCAATGAATGGATGCCTAGGGTAAAAAAGAGGATGAAGGACGTAATTGGCTGCGAAAAGCTTCGGTGAGGTGCCAGTAACCGCTTGGAACCGGAGATCTCCGAATGGGGAAACCTATCTGCTATACGCAGATGTCAAAATGACCAACACCCAGTGAAATGAAATATCTAAGTAACTGGAGGAATATAAATCGTAAGAGATTCCCTTAGTAGCGACGAGCGAACAGGGAGTAGCCCAAACCACAATAGTTTCGACTTTTGCGGGGTTGTAGGACTGACTATACCTCAAGGTAAAGGTAGATTATTTATTTAAGAGAAGCTTCTGAAAAGTAGCACCATAGAGGGTTAAAGTCCCGTATTTGAAAGATAAATAACACCTTGTTAGTTCCTGAGTAGTATCGGACACGAGAAATCCGGTATGAAGCTAGGCCGACCACGGTCTAAGGCTAAATACTTTTTTACACCGATAGCGCATAGTACCGTGAGGGAAAGGTGAAA
>DJVF01000042.1:0-126 GCA_002441085.1 Patescibacteria group bacterium UBA6263 | reverse complement strand
CCGAAGCGTTATGAGCTAGGCATGGACAGGTTGAAGAGTCGGGAAACCGGCTTGGAGGACCGAACGGTTAGGAGCTGCAAATCCTTCCGATGATCCGTGTTTAGGAGTGAAAAGCTCATCGAATAA
>DJVF01000024.1 GCA_002441085.1 Patescibacteria group bacterium UBA6263 | reverse complement strand
GAGTTGGGAAATTGATAATTACCCACAAAAGTTTGAGTAGATAATGCAGATAAGACATCTCCTCTGATGGTCTTTTTGGCACTTTTGCCTACTACTTGCAAACGATAATCTTTGAGCTGTATGTCTTGAGTAGTCAATGATTGCAAAACTATAGATTCATTATCTATATCGGATCACTCAGGATTATAATCTATATAAGTTATCTCAATCTGATTATAATCTTGTACATCCACACCGGTATCTACATCAGATCATGTATTGATAGTCGTATCTGTATTCCCAGAATATACAGGACAAGATCATCCTCATCATAGGTAAACTATCTTATCTTGATAAACTATTTTTCATTGTGGAAAATAAGACAGCAAAGTCTCTTTGAAACCAGGAGAATAACTATCGTTTTTATTTAATACTCTAGCACAAGAACTATACAATCCATCAAAATAAGAAGATTTGGCAGTGCCAAAATTCAAATAATAGACAATGTCCAAAACTAGTCCACTTTGTCCATATACCTCTATCCATCATCAATTATTTACTAGTTCTAAACTAGTATTTTCTATGTTTTTTTGTTCATCTAATATACCCTGCAAACTATTAGTTATCAAAATTCTTTCTCATGCAATTATATCTATATTAATATATAAATTTCAGCTTAGTCACTGCCCAGAAAATAACACCATCCCACTAAAATTTTGTAGTCACAGCAGCTCTATATATGTCGAAGTCTGACTATCGCCTGCAAATATTTCAACTATCTGAAAAGGGTTATTGGAAAAATCGCTGCAATTTATTGGTAGGACAAGTCAGCTTAGATCTATATTTGCAGAACTAGAGTCTGTAGATATGTCTGTAATATTTTCATCGACCTGCCAAACTTTTCATGGATTAGCTATATATCATCATGAAATATATTCAGATTTTAAATTATATATTCTATCTGTATTTGTAATGGTAGTAACTATATTTCAGTTGCTGATTACCTTTTCAAAAGATGTTTTTTGGTTGTTTATATCATTTACAAAATTTTGAGGAATATTCAAAGAGTCCAATAAATTTCCAGAATAAAACAAACTTATATTAATAGCCGAGGTATCAGAAATACTAATTGTTTTGATAATCACACTAGAATCATCTGTAAAATGTTTGTTATTGTCTGATATTATTATAGACCGGTCAGGCGAGATAGAAATATTGTAAATTTCAAAAGGAGATGAGCTTGCTCAATTTATTTTCAGATTTCATATAAAAATTCATGTCCCCATATTTGTAATTTCTATCCATTCATCTGTCCCATCATAAAATACCTCTGTGATAGATAGATTTGGTAAAGGGATTTCTCATGTCAAAGTTCCAGTACCAATAGATCATCAATCCGAAATGGTTTGCACAAGTCATGGATTGGCTATATATCAGACAATCACATTTTGAGCTCTAGCCAAAGAGGTTCAAGTGATAGCAAGTATAGAGTTTGATAAAATTTTTTCAAAAGATGTATTGGTATTGTTGTATTGATTTACTAGATTTGAGTCTACGATAAAGCTATCCAACTCTATTCATGAGTGGAATAAATAAATATTTATTGGATTGGTATCAGATATAGACATAGCTAGTCAAGTTTCGTAGACAATAGCCAAATCACTTATCATCAAGCAATTATCTCACAATACCAATGATTGATTAGCTTGGATTTGCAAATCGACAGATACTCAGACTGACTTTACTCAAGATATAACTACTGTACCAGAGAAAGATTGAGAAGCAAAATTTGTAATCTCTATCCATTCATCTGTCCCATCATAAAATACCTCTGTGATAGATAGATTGATATCCTGAGATGGAGAGTCCAAAATCTGTATATCCTCTTGCTGTAATGTTTCACTTATATCATAGTCTAAATTTTGTATCAATTGTCATGTATCTTGTGATATTTCTTGATCCAAAACTTGAGATAAATTAGTATCTTGGTCTGATGGAATTATTTGTATATCTCAAGATATTTCCAAAAAATTTGATTGATCTTCTACAATCAGATTTGCTTCCAATTCTTGAGAAAGATTATCTGATTGCATATCATCTTGTGATTCTTCCAAAATAATATCTTGATCTGTATCTAAAATCTGAGTATCCTCGTTTAAGTTCAAAATCAGATTTTCTATATCCTGAGCAGAAAATACATAAAAAAATCTTGTCCCAATCAGAACTATTAGCAAATACAACACAAAGAAATATTGAAATTTCTTCATATCCCAATATTTAGGAATAAATCAATTATCCTATCAATTCTTTTAATATTATTTGCTTTGCTTTTCAAATTTGCTCTAACCTATCTATGGAAGATATATTTTTTTTGAAATTTTTAAATTTTCTGATAGACATTCCAAGTTTTGTAAGAAATTGTTCATCTCTTTGATCTATCATAATATCTTTATATTTTTGGACATAATATTTTGCATTATCGTATTGGTCATGAGTCCAAGGTATAGGTATCATAAGTATCTTCATATCATACAATTTTTGTTCTGCAAGGGACGTTGTCCCAGCGCGAGTGATTGCAATATCTGATAGATAGCAAAGCATTCACATCTCTTTTTGAGACACAAAATCAAATGTGTAGACATTGTCCATATCTTTGAATAATGTTTTGATATCTTTATTTAATAATCCCAGCACAAAGAAAAAAATAAAATCTGATTTTAAACTTTGGCTTTGGCTAATTACTTTTTGTAATGATTTATACAACCTATTGGATCACTGAGATCATCATGTAACCAAAACCCAAGTCTTGGATCTATCTAGATTGGTGATGATTTTTTTGAAATTGTCTTGTATCAATGTTTTTGATCAATTTTGGATATCTTTGGATGAAACTACTATTTCATCTGACAATATCTGTCCAACTGTTTCTCAAGAGTCAAAAACTCAATCAAATCCAGTAAATGTTTTGTAAGCAAACCTATTTGCCACTCTATTTACCAATCATGGGTGTGTGTCAGATTCATGTACAATTATTTTTTTACGAAGTATAGCTCCTGCTAAAACTACAGGCAAAGCGACATATCATCATTTACAAAATATTACATCTACACGTAGATAAATCAGCCAAAACAAAGACTGAAATATACCAGCAATAAATAAAAAAATATCACGAATATTTTTGAGTCTAGATTTTAGAGGAGTTTCTCTGCGATATTTTCCAGAAAGAATGGATATAAATTTACAATTGAAAGTAGATGGTTTGATATTATGAAAAGTCTTTTGTTCCAGTGAATGTTTTTCTCATAGTCGATAAAGATTTTTTATTTTGCAGGAGTATTGTGGACTAGATAAAATAAAATCAATCAAGCTTTTTATAGGAAAAACATGTCATCAGGTTCATCATCACGCCATTACTATATTTAACTTGGATTTCATAAGAATTGTTTGAGTATTAAAATGTTTCAATGAATCAATGTAAAATTTAGACATTTCGACACCATAGTACATATTGTCTACTTGCTTTCAAGAAAAGATTATTTATATATAAAATGTTATTTAAAAGCTATATAATGCTATGGATATAATACAAAACACTAAAGAATTTTTTGATGAAAGAGTAGCTAACTACTGAAAAGATCCTTTTGGATTAAAAGAACATGTCATATTAGTAGAAAATCAGATTAAAAAAGTTTTACAAAAAAATATATGAGCAAATGAATTAGTTTGTATTTTATCTTGTCGACTCCATGATATATGACATTATCCTGTATTGGAATGAGAAGATCATGCTATTATATGAGAAAAGATTTCAAGAGAATTTTTGTCTAAACAATGATTGGATGATAATATTATAAATCAGGTTGCTCACTGCGTCAGATCTCATAGATGCAAAGATGTGATACCAGAAACTTTGGAAGCCAAAATATTGGCCTTTTGTGATTCGGCCAGTCATATGCAAGATAGCATGTACATAGAAATCGCCAAAGATTGAAGAATTGATTATGCTATGGGGAAACTACAAAGAGATTATAGAGATCTAGACATGTTTCCTGAACTAAAAAAAGACTATGAAAATTTGTATCTAGCATGGAAAAAATTATTAGAAGAGTACAAAGATTTTTTAGATAAAAAATCTGATTAAAAATTTCTAAAAATATGTTCTTTGTTTTTTAAGTGATCTTTGGGATTGTGTATTTTTTCTTTTGTGCTTTTTTGTAACTTAGACGATACAGTGTTTTGAATAGAATTTAGTTTGGATCAATCTTGTTTTTGTGTTTCTGATTTTTTTTCTTTGGATGTAAAATAAGAATCAAATTTATCATTGTGATTATAAATTTTTTGAATCTCGTATTTATCTTTTTTTACTTGTCATTCCGGCGTGATTATTTTGCGGCCGGAATCTAATTGAGGAAAATCTTGTTTTGGTAAAGAATGTTTTTTTTCTATTTTTTGCAAATTTTTACTATCTTCTGCAATTTTTTGTTGGTCAAATTTGTGATGATTTTTTTGTTGTGTCGATACGTAGTCGTCTTTTGTTGTTTGATGTATCTTATCCAAATTATTGACTTGGTCTCAAGCCGATTTATCATCATTTTTGAGAGTTTTAGATCATTGTGAGGAACCAACACTTGCTGATTTATGATTTCAGGTAGCTAATTTAGAACTAATTTTTTCTGCTGGAATTTCTGCTTGATTTATTTGTTCACTAAATGTGTGAATTTTTTGATCTAAATTGGGTAATTTAGATTTATCAAAATCGGATTCTACTAAATAATATTCATATTCATTCTGTAGGTCTAATCGATATTTGCGAGATGTTCACAAAACATGTGAAAGTAATATATCTCGTTGAACTGTAATATTTCTCTTTCATTTGATTAATTCATTCACCTCAGAAACCTTTTTTCACAACAAAAATGCAAATTGTCTCTGTGTCCAACCCCTGTCTTTAAGTTCTTCTTGTATTTTTTTACCTGGATGTAAGCGCATTTTGAGATATAAATTAGATTTTAAATCAAGTTCACACATTTAGTGAATTTCACTATTATAGTGAACTTTTTGCAATAAAGAATTGAACACATAAACAAACAATGTATTATTCACTATTTCACTGAAACAGTGAATTTTTTTCAGCTTTAGACAATACAAACACAATTAATATTTAGTTTACTAGTTCTATGAAATAGTGAACTTTTATTTAAAAATTAAAATAAATTTAACTGAGGTCATTGTGGATTTTCATTTTGTTTTTCTTGTATACAAATCAACATAGTAAAGACATCTTTTTTAGTTGGTTCTGGAATATTAAATTGTGGTTTAAATTCTTTTCTTATGTCACTAAAAGCGCGAGATTGAGAAGATTCCAAATCATATTCTAAATGCCTATTTTGATGATATTTTTGTGTATATGTATTAAATTTTTCTATAACATTATTCACACATCTATTAGGACAACATCACAAAGACTTTCTTACTTTCTCTCTTATTTCTGGTATAGGTGACTTTAGTATTTGTTCTTTTTTTGCCTTAAATTCATTTGCTATATCTTGTTGTTCTTTGATAGACATTTTCTGTAACATAACAGATTGTGCTTTTGTTTTGAACATATTTAACAATCCTCACATAAGTGACATATAATTGTATATTTGTTCATTATCGTCGCGAACAAACCTATTTGTGCTTTTTATCATACTATCACAAGCCAGAGGAAATCAGATAATTCTGGTCTGTTCTCTTACAAACAAACAATCTTTGAAAATAATCTCTGGTGAAATTTTTTGTTGGCTTATCATATAATTCCACAATTTCAAAAGCTCTTTTTTATCTGATAAATATAACTCTATTTGTTCCTTATACTGATTATATATTATATTATCTTCATATGATCCCGTGTAATTTAATGACATTGAATTATTTTTTATATAAAAATTTTTTTATATTATAATCTATTTTGATTTTAAAATCAAATTTTGATATTATAAATCAAAAGTAAGTTGAGATCAGTTTGTTTTTTCTTGATTCAAATTGATTGGTTTTGAACTTTTGGGGTGACTTGGTAGTAATTTTTTTTTAATTTGATTTATCTTATTTTTGTAATTATGTTCTCGTTTTTTTTGGATTTCTTGATTTAATTGGCTTGGATATATATATTGCTTTACAAAATATACACTTATATCATAATTATTTGGATTAGCTGTTAATATTGATTCTAGGTGTTTGTTGTGAGATTCAACTTTTTTTTTGATATTAGATTTGATATTATAATAATGATTATAATAATTTATTATTATAAAGAAATTTCTCCAGTACTGAACTGGTATTTTATAATATTTTAAATATTTGTTGGCGATTTTTTCCATAGAATCTCATTTTCATTTATCGTTTGCCTTTTCTACCCTGGAATAAAAATGTTTGTCTAGTTGTGTTATGATAATAGATAGATCTTGCCTAATTGAATTTGTCATATTTTGTATTTTAGTATCTATATTTTGTCAACTTTCCAAAACATACAAATCTGATTCTAGTTTAGCTTTTTGATCTTTCAAAATAAAATAATCCGGACTCATAATCGCATGAGAAGCTTTGATATTATCTCATTGATTATTAAATTCTTGCATAATATTTAAATAAATTTTTTTACAGGAAGTGTTTTGAAACATAAAATAAGTTTCGTCAAAATAATCTTGTCGATCAGATATATCGTCCAAACTAGTATTAGCATAAGTAAACTCTAATGGCAAAATATCATCGCTATGTGTGTTTTTAAAAAACTTTTTGGCTACCAAATTGATCTTTAAATCAAGCTCGATTCAAATACTTTCTTTAAAATAAACTATCAGGTCTTGAATATATGTTTTTAATATATCTGTATTTTTGGGGTCTTTGGAAGATAAGATAAAATTGTTGTCATGTAGAGATTTTTTGAGTATGTAAATAAAATAAGATTGCAAAAATGTCTTATATTGCTTGATATCATTTATATCTATATTGTATCTTTGAGAATATGTTTGAGTGCAGGATTTTGCAGAATTTAATAAAATTGATTTATATTGCTGATAATTATCCATTTTGAGTAATTTATGTCATTTAGCTAAGTAAACATGTCATTGACTAGTTTTTTCTTTTTGTTTTGAGCTTGGAGTATTTTTATTTCAAGCATTCAAAAAAAATCTCGCTGTGTAAGTCTTTACATCATCATTTGTGACAGAATTATGTGGCACATATCAAAAAACAAAATCAAACCAAACAAGATCTTTCAATTCCTGATTAAAATAAAGTCATCATATTTGGGGATCTGCCGCTATTTTGGGAAATTTATCATCAAAAAACTGTTTTAATAACTTTAGAATGTTTTTTTGAATATTGTCTAAATGTTTATAATGAAACTCCCATCGTTTTATTCTTGTGGGTTTTGCATCATCTTGTTTCAGTGTTTCTATAAAATCTTTGGTTTTCTTTATATTTCAACTATTTAACATATCATAAAAAAGTCCGAAAATTTTGTTTCCGGTTTGTCTAATCTCTATATTGAGCCTATCGTTCAAAATCCTTCTATTCTTCTCTATAAGCTCTGGACATCGATATGGATCTAAATTTTCCATAAAAAAAGAATTATAAAACACATCCTTATATTTATTTATATATTAATGTCAATATTTATTTATAAAATATAGAAAATAAATTAAGGCATTTTTGACAAATAAAAAAATATAATTAGAATATTAATAATTTAGTTTTATTATTTAATATGTAATATGTGAAATAATAGTAATACATCTAATGATAATGACATTAAACAAGTATCTTCTGTTTCTGATAAAAAAGCTTCTATAATTGAAGAAATAAAAAAGGACAAGCAAAGACAAATAGCAGAAAACTTAAATAAAGAAAAAAATCTTAAAGATTTTACAATGAAGGTAGGTGAAGAAGAAGGAAGAAAAAAAGTTATTAAAGACAATGAATTTAAAAATTTAGATATAAATGAACTTTGAAGTACAATTTGGGAGATGCACAAAAAAATTGAATGAGATTCTTTGGTTGTAAGTATAGAAAAAAATCCAAACTTAATTTATAGACTTAAAGACAACATTACATTAATAGGCAGGATTAGTTCAAAAGAATATTTTTTGGAAGTCGAGGAAAGGGGAGCTTTATCAGATTTTTTTGATAAATACAAAAAAGCATTGGAAACTGCTATAGAAAATTTAAATTTAAATAAAAATATACAAGAGTCTTTTGATATAAATTCACGACATCAAGAATTTTATGTTTTCGATGAAAAAGATCAAATAGATTGACTAACAGATGAAACCACACCAACACAATTTATGCATGATAGCAACTTTATATATAGGGGTAAAAGTAATTTTTAAGAATAAATACTTTATCTAAATCAAACTGACCATAGGTGTAAAAAATCTATAGTTTTTTGATTGGAATATATTTTGTCTCATATTATTGGACATCATATACTATGTAAATGGACTCTTATTTGATGTCTAATTCATTTGGATATAGATACTAGTAATGTTGATATATTTGATGATTTATCAAAATTAAGTAAAGAAATTTTGGTAGAAACTAAGTGTTGTTTTCAATCTCATTTGCTAATATCTGATAAATTTGCTAGACAAATCATTCTATCTTGAGCAAATTTATGATGCATAATAGGGTAGTCTATAAGAATTTCTTTATCATCTATTTTAAAAAACGGATTGCCGTTTACTTGTGCTATATAAAATTTTTGTAATAAATTCTGGTTTTGTTTGTTTTTGTAATCATCATAAACTGCCAAAGTTTTTGCAAAATAAAGCAATCATCAAGTATCATTATCTAATCTATTTAACAGTCCAAATTCTTTATCATTTCAAAAAACATTTATCAAATCCTGAATAATCTCAGTTTTTTGGTCGCTTTGTTTTATAATTTCTAAATATTGAATCTGTTGAGATATATATTCAAGCAGACCATTATCTAGATCTTTGTAATCCAAATAATGCTTGGGAAAATTTATTTGATCTCCAAAAATATAATCCAAAAAAGACCTCTCTTTACCAAAAGTAGACGCAAGTCAATTGGGCTTTCGGAAAAAATAGAAGTCAGTATTTTGGTATATCAACATTTATATTATAAGAAACCAATAAACCTTAATATATTGTGAAATATGATTTATTTTTATAATTTACCTTTCTCTTTTTTATACCTTCACATCATAAGATATGCCAAAGGTCATGCTATAAATATAGAAGAATAAGAACCAGCTATTATTCATATTCATATAGTAAACGCAAATAACTTGATATCTCATGTACCGATTAGATACAAAGACAATACTACAACAAATGTTGAAACTGTAGTACCTATAGATCTTCTCATAGTTTGTCGCAAACTATCTTCAAATATTTTACCATAGATTATATCTTTTGTTCATCATTTATTTTGCATATTTTCTCTAATTCTATCAAATATTATAATAGTATCATTTATACTATAACCCATAGTGGTTAGTATAGCTATAATAAATACAGTATTTATCTGTATAGTTGGATCTATTATCATAAGCAATCAATAAGCTCCAGCCGGGATAGAAACATCAAATAACATAGTCAAAATAGTAATACCAGCTAATGTTGTTGGAGAAATAGACTTTCTAATACTAGAAAAAGATATAAGCATATATATTGCCATAAATATCAATCAAATTATCACTGCATTCTTTGCAGCTTTTTGCATATAATCACCTATACTTGGTCATATCACAGATTGAGTCGTAATTTCTGCAGGCGAAGATATATAATTTTGATTCAATAAAAGATTTTCTATGTTTTCTGATAAATCAGCTACTTTTTCATCTGACTCGACTCTTGTATTGATCTTTATTTTGGTCTCTGATTCTCATTTTTCTACAAAAATCTTTGCATTTTTATAGTCGCTAGAATTGATATATTCTTGGATTGAATTTTTGAGATTATCTATATTTACAGTAGTAGATATTCCAATATTTACTCATCATGTAAATTCTTCACTAAATTGAGCGTTTTTGATAAATAAAAATCGTGATATTATCATCAATACAGCAGCAAACAAAACTCGATAATAAGAGTTTTTGATAATATTAAATCTTGGTCTCATTTAAATTAAACTTTGATAAAATAAAAAATCTGTCTTCAATTGGTGTTTTTATATATTTTACTATTTTTTTCAATCTATATTTTTTATTTTGATTTGATTTTAAGTATCTTTTGATAAAAAGACTTTGCTGCTGCTTCTTGAGCCTTCTTTTTGTTTGTGCCAAATCATTGAGACTTTTTCTTTCAAAAAACTAATATCTGAGATTTATACTCCAAAGTATTTCATTTATCGTCTTTTTTATTTTCAGTATCTAGATACTCAGGGATAATTTTATATTCTTTTTGAACAAATTCTTGTATTAAAGTCTTGTATGATTTGACAGGATTTGTAGATATTTTATCCATTTTACAATATAGATAAGTACTTATAAACTTTTCTGTTTGAGATAATCATAAATCCAAAAACATATATCATATCAAAGCTTCAAAACAATCTGCCAATATAACATCTTTTTTTCTACCAGCAGATCTCTCTTCTCATTTACTTATAAAAACATATTTATCCAATCCTATTTCTCTAGCCGCTTCGGCTAAAGTCTCTTCTTTGACTAAAGCAATTTTGTATAGAGTCAGATCAGATTCTGACATCTCAGGATGATTAAGAAAAAGTATTTTGTTTACAATGGCTCACAATATTCAGTCTCATAAAAATTCTAATCTTTCATTATGATCTGCTATATTTTTAAAATCAGCCGCAAAAGATTTGTGTATAAAAGACTGCAGCAACATATCATAATCTTTTATTTGCGATATATCCAGTCATATAGATTGGACATAATTGACTATTTCAGATTTTTTTTGATATACAAAAGATGGTATCATAATTTGGGATAAAAAACAAATATAAAGATTATTTATACTGATGTTAATAAACTAATGTTTTTTTTCAAAGGAAAAATTCTTTCAAAGCTATAGATAATTGACATAAGATAAAAAAGTTTTAAGAAATTTGACAAATCTTTAAAAATTAATATTATATTGTATTTATATTTTTTAAAAAATAGATGAAAAATAGATTTAATTGTTTTATGAAGAGACTATTTGTTTTTATTATATTATTTGCTAGTGGTATAATTTTTGCAAATGCAGAGACCAAAACAATAACTGTAAATCTTTCAAATACTCCAACCAGCATAAGCGTAAACAAAGCTCCTTTGAAATATAATAAAGATTTTGCATATAGTTATATTTTTGATGATGGATATGGTGAATGATATGACATATGATTTAAATATCTAAATGGTTGAAAAATAAACGTAAATAATACAAACTACCCATGATTATATTATACTGATTGAGCAGGTAATGATATTCCCTTTGCGTGATGATTTGCTACTACATCTCTTAGTAATGCTGGGAATGATCTACATAATTGATTAACTCCATGATATATAACATATAATCAATTTGACGAATCTTATCTAGCATGACGAAACATATTACATCACGGGTTTTGACCTGATTTGTGAGCAAGCCCAAACTATTTACAAGATATATTGTCTGGTGTTGATTATTTTCAATCCCAAACAAACAACAATATCAAACTACAACATTTTGTTATACCAGATTGATTAAATGATTATGCAGCATATGTATTTTCTGGATGATTAAAATCAGTTGCACAACAAAATACAAATTTCTTTTTTGATTGAGAAAATCATAATGTTAGTTCTGATTGAATCCCTGTAAATAATCTAGACGTAAATAAATATGCTATGTATAGAAAGTATTTTTATGACTCAGCTTATACGACTTGAACTATAATCAATGATGTAGATGAAATAGCAAATTCTAGTAGTTGAGAAAATAAACTACGAAGACATGCCTTTTCTCACAGAGTAACATTTTGAGATAATTTAAATGGAAATTTAAGTTGGACAAAATGGAAATATTTAATGGATCATATAGCAAACAATTATGGTAAGGATTGAAATGATTCTGCTTGGATAGTATGACCTCAAGATGTATATGAATATATTTGAACTAGAGATAGTGTATCTATACAAACATGATTAAATAACAATCAATTTACAATAACTATAGATACAAATAATGTAGATGAAGAATATGTAAGAAAATCTCTAAGCTTATTATTAGATGTTCAATGAGCTTCTATTACATCTATTTCTTATCAAACATGAGCATTTACAAACTATTCTAATAATAATCAAAACTGATTAATTAACTTAGATTGGTGACTAGCTTATACATGAAATTTGGAAACAAAAGTTGATAATTATGTATCCGAAGCTGAGAATTTTAAAACACAATATTATATAGATATAGCACAAACTTGGATTAATTTTTTGGAAAATTGAACAAACAAAACTAATTTCCAAAATAGGCTTGATAATATAGAAATCGAAGGAACTACTCGACAAATAAATCTATGAAAAAGTACCAATACAAGATGAGCATGGAATACCTATAAAGAATACAATACTATACCATGAACTTTGAGTGATTTATATGATAAATATGGCAATAGTACCAATCTTGATATAGGCTTACAAAGTTGATTTAATAATAAGTATGCATGACAACAAGCTGATCCTGATTGAAGTTGAATTTATCCAAATGATGTAATGGATTCTGGACTAGGAATATATTGAAATGAATTAGCCAATTGAACAGGTACTATCAAGATATCATGATTAGATATTAGTAGAACTTATAATATAACCCTATTTGGATCTACAGCAACTTACTCCAAACCAAACAATAGAACAGTAAGTGTATATAATATATGATCTGAAATAAAAGAATTGACTATAATGCAAAATACACAAAATGCTGTAACGTTTTCTGGAATATCGACAAGTGCTGGATGAGAGATACTTATAAATGTCTCTCAAAAAGATAAAAATCGATGATATTGAATGTTAAACTCTATAGTGATACAAGAAACATTTGAGGAATGAATAATAGCACCAACTGCTAGTATAGATTATTCAACCACACAAACAACAAGTAATGATGTAATAGCAACATTGACGTGATTCAATAAAACCTGAATAACAATAACTAATAATAATGGGTCTCCAAACTATATCTTTACATGAAATGGTTCTTTTACATTTACATTCCAAGATAATCAATGAGTAAGTTGATCACAAATAGCTAATGTAAATTGGATCAATAAAGCTCTAATGATATCTGGAGTTAATCCAATCAATGAGAGTATAAATATTGATATAGATCAAGATATTATGATAGAATTTAGAGAAGAAATGAACAAATCTTCAGTGGAAAGCAATTTACAAATATCTCCAAATCCATGAAATAAATGGTATCAACGAATATGAAATAAATTATATATTATGCATGATGATTTTGATAACAATACTGAATATACTGTGACGATAGGCTCCAATACTACAAATATCAATTGATCTTCATTATGATTAGACTATTGATTTACTTTCAATACGTTAGCATCAACTAACAACAAAATACGACAATTAGATTTTGGTTATGATAGTTTTTCTCGCTGATCATGGAATGAAATAAATATTGGATTAGTAAACTGAAGTTCTAATACAGACCTATATGATTCAAATTGAAACACAACAAATACATATATACAAGCAATAAGAAGATGACAAGATAAGATAGTTACTTGAGCTATAACTAATGACAATTCTGGTATATATCCTGATAATAGAATTTATAAATGAGTAAATACTTATGGTAAATATTCTACTAGTCAATGATATCCTGAAGCTGAAATGATGATCGGATGATTGGATCCAAATAAAACATATAACCTAAAATTTTATGGCAATACTTTTAGAGTAGAAGCAGATCCTACTCTTACAACTACTATTTATAGCGCTAATTGACAATCAGTTTCACTACAATCTTCCCAAAATATAAACAATGATGTATCTATAAATAATATAAGTCCAAGCACTAGCTGAACTATAAATTTTAGTTATAAATCTGCTAATGAAACTACATGGACTAGAAGTTATCTTAATGTTTTAATTATAGAAGAAAATTGAGAATATTTAGATTATATACCGATACCAAATAGTGAAAGTTCTAATACCATAGAAAGTGAATTCTTAAATTGATGATATACTAAATGAGATTGATCTTTAAAAACAATTAGCGCAAATACTTTGGTTTGAAAAAAAAGAATTAGTTTCTCTAATAACTTTTGAAAATTATTAGTACCAACAATTCTAAAATCTTCTAATGATCTTATTGAAGTAGAATTTGAACAATGAAGTGTTTTAAAAAAATGATGAATTTGATTTACTTGAATATTAGATAAACCAATATTTGTAGACAAAACTGCTATTATAAATTTAGATAATATTTCTTCTATAGTGCGTATATGAGACTCAGACGACTGATCTATACAAATACAAGATGAATATAGCAATGAATTAAACGCAACTATTAGAATACCTGCTCCAAATATGAGTATTGGACAGCAAGTAATTATATATTATTCTAATGATAATTGAAATAATTGGGATTTTCACAATACAGATACTGTTGAAATAATAAATTGAGAATCATATGTAGAATTTACTACAAACCACTTTACTGATTTTGCTATTACTCTACCTAATGAGTGATGAGAATTTAGTGGATCTTTTACTATCAATAATGATGATACATCTACAACATCTCCAAATGTAACTTTAAATATATCTACATCCCCTCAGGCTAGTATGATGAGATTTTCTAATGATGGAACTAATCGATCTACTCGAGAACTTTATTCTACATCTAAGTCTTGGACTCTATCAGAATGATATGGTACCAAAACAGTTTATGCTCAATTTATGGATCAAATGGAAATGCCTATAGAATGAAGCATTAGCGATACTATCAATTATACTGACTGAGTATCATGATGATCTTGTGTAGGATGAGAATGAGTAGCTTGTCTCAATCTAGAAATTTCTGCTGTCGATGGATACTGCCAAT
>DJVF01000043.1 GCA_002441085.1 Patescibacteria group bacterium UBA6263 | reverse complement strand
CTCTAGCCAAATGAGCTAAGGGCCCATGTTTAAAGCTGAAAGCTAAAAGCATAAAGCCAATTATTTTTATTTAATTTTTTGTTGAACCGATCGCCTTCCCGATAAATCGGGACGCTCTAGCTCCCGCTTTGCGGGATAAACGCCTGAGCTAAGGGCCCATGTTGAATGTCTTATTGTTTTAGTCTGGGGAGAGTAGGATTTGAACCTACGTAGCCGTGAGGCGTCAGATTTACAGTCTGATGCAATTGACCGCTCTGCCATCTCCCCATATTGATGTATAATGTAGAATTAGTAATTTAGAATTGTTTTTTGAGGCTAGAATCATTGAATTTCTGTAGGAGATCATAGTTGGATCATTCCAAATAATATTGAGAATCAGATTATCATGACAACAAATCCAAATAATACTAAACCATTTCTTGTTCATCATAAATTCTTTTCAGCTCGGGATATTGTTCATATAAGTTGTTTTAGTTGAGCTGAGAAGTAAATTAAACAAGCGCCTCAAAAGGATACCAACAATCATACTATAATTTGTTTGAGCATTTTGATAGTATTTTACAAAAGCGGATAACGGGACTCGAACCCGTACGAACAGAGCTGAAGTCTGCTATGCTACACCAATTACATCATATCCGCATATTTTGTGGCTTTCTCCATACAAAAAAAATGCGTCGTTGGGTGTTTATAAATATATTTGAAACAAAATCAAGCAAATTTTTTGAAAAAATGGTTGTTTGATATTTGGCTTTTTGTCTATAGTTTATGAAAAATAAATGTAAATTGTTGTAAATGTGTTATAATTATTTTTGAAAATTAGTTGAATATTGTAGACAAATAAATATCGTGTCTATACAAATATTCAGAGAGAGTGATAGAGATTAGGCTCGTTAAGCACTCCAGCAACCATCCAAAATTGGAAAGGTGCTAATTCCTACCTGCAAGGGAAAGATATCCAGATAAAAAAATTATTTGCATAGACTTTCCAAATGGGGAAAGTTTTTTTTAATATTACTTTGTCATCGCGAGCGAAGCGTGGCGATCTTAAAAGATTGCTTTGTCGTCATTTCATTCCTCCCTGTCTGCCGTCAGGCAGGCTCGCAATAACTTGTACTGTAGTTGTTTTAATTCTTTACATATATTATTATGAAACATTTTATTACTAGTGAATCTGTGACTGAGTGACATCCCGACAAAATGTGTGATCAGATTTCAGATGCTATTTTGGATGCATGCTTATCACAAGATCCCAAATCTAGAGTTGCATGTGAATGTTTAGCTACTACATGAACAATTATCGTTGCTTGAGAAATTACAACAAATGCTGATGTAGATTTTGAAAAGATTATTAGACAAACTATTTTAGAGATATGATATGATAGTGAAGAGAAATTTTTTGATTGAAAGGCTTGTGATGTACAGATATTGCTACATACACAATCATCTGATATTGCTATGTGAGTAGATACTGGATGAGCTGGAGATCAATGAATAATGTATGGATATGCGACCAATGAAACAGACTCATATCTGCCAATTACTATAGATCTTGCACATAAATTAGCTAGACAATTATCTAAAGTAAGAAAAAACTGAACTCTTGATTATATTCGACCTGATGGCAAAACACAGGTAACGGTGGAATATGATGGAAATAAATTTGTGAGAATCGATACTATAGTAGTTTCTAGTCAGCATAGTGATAAAGTGACTCAAGAAAAGCTTAGAGAAGATATCAAACAATTTGTAATCAAACCAATAGTTGGCAATATGGTAGATGGAGATACAAGATATTTTATCAATCCAACATGAAGTTTTCATATCTGATGACCAGCGGGAGATACATGACTGACAGGAAGGAAGATAATAGTAGATACTTACTGAGGTATCTGAAGGCATGGTGGATGAGCGTTTAGTGGTAAGGATGCGACAAAGGTAGACAGAAGTGGAGCTTATATGGCTAGGTATTTGGCCAAAAATATTGTCGCTAGTGGAATATGTGACAAATGTGAAATACAAATCTGATATGCGATATGAGTGGTACAACCTGTGAGTATTTACATTGATTGTTTTGGTACAGAGAAAGTAGAACTGCAAAATATAGTAGATAGGGTCAAAAGTAGCTTCGACTTGTGTCCACAGGCTATTATAGATCGTTTGGATCTTAGGAGACCGGTATTCAAAAGTACTGCTGCTTATGGGCATTTTGGAAGGGAGGAGTTTAATTGGGAGAGGCTGGATAGCGTAGAAGTGTTTAAGAGCTTACTATAGTCATTCCGGTGTTATTCATTGCAACAGGAATCTATTATACGTTTTTTTACAAACGTTTTTTATGACTTTTTTCAACCTAAGCGAATTATTTATTATAAAGCTTCGCTTGGACATACTTTTGGCTTGACCCAAAAGTATGCAAAAACTCAAGTCATACAAGACGGCGAGTTGTGTGACCTGGTTTGCTTAGTCAGTGTGATTATTTCAGCAGTAATTGGATGCGTAAATATTGCTATGAGTATTTAAGAAAATTACTTCTTATTTGCTCTTATAAATTTTTCTTCTCTAGTCTGTGGATCAATAATTATATATCAAATTAATTGTCATGTTTCTTTTGTGATATCGTGTATTTTGCTTTCATTAGCTTTTCTTTCTGATTCTGCAGCTGTACGTCACTCTGCTAATAGAGTTTGTTCAAATCTTTTTTCACTGGCAGCTATATCTGGAAACATTGTTTCAAATCTTCTATGGATGTTAAGTTCGCTCATATTTTTTGTTGAAATGTAAATTTATATTTAAAATAAATCCCTCTGTCCTCTGGACATCTCCCTTTATCAGGGGAGACAAAGATTTACTCCTTAGTAGATTTCATGACTTGTTCTATCTTTTCTAGCATTTGGTCATAATGCATATCCATCTGTCTAAATGTAATTCATGCATGATTGAAAATTAGTTCAGCTTTGGGGACTGATTCGCGGTACATTTTGAGATAGACTACCTCTTTGATCCCAGATGAGGCTATAAGTTTTGCACATTCATTACATGGAAAATGTAGACAGTACATAGTAGCTCATTGCAAATTTTGTTCGTGGTTTTGTACTATTGCATTGGCTTCTGCGTGTGTAGCGAGACAATGTCATGATCATTTGGATGATCGATCTACTCATGCAGCATCTTTGTTGCAAAATCATTGTTCGTGACAGCTAGGTACTCATGGAGGATTGCCATTGTATCATGAAGCGATGATTCTTTTATTTTTGGCTATGACTGCTCAGGAATTAAATTTGATACAGCTTGCGCGAGTAGCTGCTATGATTGCAGATAGCATAAAATATTGATCTCGATTGGGGCGGATTGATTTTTCTTTAATTATATCTTTTGCTATAGTTTTGGGCATAAAGTCTTTGATTTCTGGTAGGGTCATGATAGAAATGTGAAATGTTAAATTATAAATTTTATTGTTTAAATCCTCCGTCGCTTACTTTGTTCGCGCCACCTCCTTTATCAAGGAGAACAAGATTTTTGGAATGACAGGTTGTATTTCGTTTAAAATATTTTTATGACTAGAAATGTCAAGTTTAAATATTTTTTTAAAAGAGCTTGTAAAATATTTTGAACTATGTAAATATAGCGAGCGTGAAAAATTGTTGTAGATTCTGGCTGCAAAAAAACCTCCCACGTAGTTTTAAGGGGCAAGTGCTGGAATGATTAGTTAGTTTTACGTTTCTATGTTTTTACAATTTTACGTTTACTATGAAGTTTAATAATCCGATTTATGAAAATGAGGAATTGGCATATGAAGATGTGTTTCTGTTTCAAAATTATTTTGAATGAAAATCTAGGCTAGATGCTGATGTCAGGCCTACTGTAAGTTTGTGAACCAATATACCTATTGTGACTGCCAATATGAATGCTGTCAGCGGCAAAAGAATGGCAGAAACTATCGCTCGTTATGGATGACTATCTGTATTGCCCCAAGATATGGATATAGAGACTTTGACTATGATTATCAAACATATCAAAAATGCTAATGTCCAATACGATACTCCTATCACTGTCAATGCTCATAATACTATCAGAGATGCTTGGTGAATTATTCACAAAAGAGCTCACAACTGTGTGATATTGGTAGATGATGATGGCAAAGCGACTAGTATTTTCAAGCCTAGCGATCTTGAAAGTTTGGATCAATTTACTTTGCTTGGAAATATCAATAGACCCAAATTGATTACATGAAAAGTCTGAATTTCTGATGAAGATGCGTTTGCTTTGATGGATGAAAAAAATATTTCTTCTTTGCCTATTGTGGATGATCAATGAATATTAAAATGAATTTTGACCAAAAAAAATACACTGAGAAATAGTCTTTATAAACCAACATTGGATGCAAATTGAAAATTGGATGTAGCAGTAGCAGTATGAATAAATAGTTTTGATGAAAAAGTTCAGGTTTTGTTTGATTTGTGAATCAGAATATTTGTATTGGATACTGCCCATGGATACCAAAAATCTATGATAGAAAATATCAAAAAAATCAGATCTCTGTATGGTGATAAAATAAAAGTGATAGCGTGAAATGTGATTACTGAAAATGCTACTAGGGATTTGCTTTTAGCTGGAGCAGATGGAGTAAAGGTGGGAATATGACCATGAGCGATGTGTACAACTCGTATCAAAACTTGAGTAGGTAGACCACAATTTACAGCTGTGTATAAATGTGCTCAAGAAGCTCAAAAGCATGGATGATTTGTCTGGGCCGATGGATGAGTTAAATCGCCTAGAGATTTGATTTTGGCTTTGGCTGCGTGAGCTAATCATGTGATGATAGGTACTCGATTTGCATGAGTATTTGAGTCTGTATGAGATGTCAAATATGATGAACAATGAAAAATGTATAAGCAAAATTATGGTATGGCATCCAAAAAGGCTGTGTGCAATAGGAGTCAAAATTTGAATAAATTTCAACAAGCACAAAAGCAAATGTTTCGTGAAGGAATATCTAGTTCCAAAATATATATTAGGCAATGAATGGAATCTGTAGGTGATATAGTAGATGAGTGTATGACAGGACTTAGATCCTCTATGACATATTTATGAGCAAACAACTTGGCGGAGTTTGGTGAAAAAGCGATTGTAGGAGTACAGACTAGCGCTGGATTTGTAGAAGGTACGCCTCATGGAAAGGTGAGAAAATAATCTGTGGTTCTGTCATTTCGCCAGAGTTGAGAAATCTCTTTTTCGTTATATAGCTATGAAACTATTATTTAAATACCTCCGGTGGGATACTTTTGTCATTGCTACAAAAGTATCCAAAAAATCTAGTCGCACTAGGCACTATTAAGTTTATTAATTATTATTGTGTAATTAGATTTGTTGGTAATTGATTATTTATGTTGCCTTGGTAGTGCGACATTTTTTGTTTCTCCCTCTATTTTAGAGGGAGCCTGCCTGTCGGCAGACAGGATTAAGATGGCGTAAAAAATAAAAAAAGCTCACAGCAAAGCTGAGAGCATTTGTAGGATTTTAGGAAGTTTCGATAACAGACTTGGTATGTTTATTGTAACAATCAATATTAATAAAAGTTTTAAAATATCGTTTGCTATAATTTTGTTTTTTTGTAATTTATTACCATACCAAATCCACAAGAAAACTACTATTAAACTGATCCAGTTTTTATCTATTAGTAAGTTTAGTAGCTCACTAATGATTACAATATGAGGAGTGATTTTTACCCACCAAGGATTTTTTAGAATTAATGGGGGATTTTGATTGTTTGGAGTTAGGTTGTTCATAATTAGTAAATTTGCATTAGTACTACGGTCACTAGACATACCAGCAGATTTGCTATAGCTCCCCAAACAAGTAGGCTATCTTTGACTATATATTTACCAAACAGTATTGAGTTGGTATTTAGTAAAGCAAAGATAAGGAAAGTAGTAAATGATACATTTTCTGAACTTTTACTTATCCATATTTGATACGTCTGTGTACCTAGGCTCACTGCGCTGATCCAAAAGCCAAGAGCAAATATAATCTTACACAAGGATAATAATTTTTGTTTCATGTGTTTATTTTTTGTTTTTGATATATTTATGTATTTTATATTAAATGTCAAGTTTAATTGTTTACTCGAGAATTTGTCAAAGATAACAATTCTTCTAGTTTTTTAGGTGTTTGGATATCTGCAAATTCACAATCAAAATAAAGCATCTCTATTTCATGTTTTCGTAATTCAGGATTTTGTATAATTTGTGGCTGTATATTGGATAGATATTGTAGTAGCAGTATTTCTAATTTTTGTTTGTTTAGCTTATTTTGGAGGGAGTTACCATTTCATATTTTTTTGATTATTTTTATTTTTTGTTCTTGATATTGTTGTTTGTTTATTGGCTGATAATTTAATGTATCGCTGATTTCTTTGTCTAATTGTTCTGTCTGTGGAAATGTATGCTTTGTTTTGAGAACATCTGCAATTTCTTGTCCAAATGATGAATTAGAAGAAAGGATTAGAAAAGCTCAAGCAGCTCAAATAGTGATTAGTTTTTGATTCATGTGTTTGGAAAAATAATATAAAAAAAATCAGGCGCTGAGTCCTGATATAAATATATTAGATGCTTAGATTTTTTGATGGCTAGAAATGATATATCATAAATTATTTTTTTGATTGAATGTCTTTTGAATAGTTTTTTTAGATCCATGGATAATTTAAATCTAAATCAGATTTTTTATAATTAAATAGTCATTTAAAATCAAGCTGTTTTAAAAAAATCTCCGCGAAAACACGGAGATATTGGTTACAAGTTATAAAGTTGTCTGAATGATAGTGGTGTTTTAAATCTAATCAGACGGAAGACATTTGATATTATCCATAATGAAATCAATATTATGGCTAAGATCCCTAATCCACTAAAAAATGCAACAATGCCTAGTAAAAAAAACAGAATGTTGAAAAAATTTTTCATGATTTTTTATTTAGAGTTTTTGTTTATTCAAATTTTTTGAGATCTTCACACACTTTTCTAAATGTACATGATTCACATTTTTTGAGACTTGTAGTCCTATTGAAATTTTTGTGTGGAAGTGGAATATTTTTGATTACATCTCAATCTACTATAAATTGTTTTTGGAAATTTACATCATTGACGATTTTTTGTATGATATCTTGTATATCTTTTTGTGTTATCTGACCTCCTATTTCTTTTAGACTTGGTAAGTATACTTCATATCATTTGATATCCATATCACCTATATCTAATTTTCATTTTTTTAATATCATTTTGAGTACATATACTTTGATTTGATCTGGGATTGTGTCGTTGTCTATTTTTTCTTTTCCAGATTTTCGATCTATTATAAAGTATCTATCATCTCACAATATTGCACCAAAATCTGGTGATGCTAATATAGAAACATCCATAAGCTCTGGTATACCATTGATAATTATTCTCATATTTTCATAATCTGGTCTCTTGGGACTCTCTATGTAAACATTTTGAGATATTTCAAAAAATCTGACTACTTTGGGGTGTCGTTCGCTAGATATAAATGCATCTAAATTGTGAATTACTTTCTGTATTGCTTCTGGAAGTCTACTATCTACATCTATTTTGTAATAATGCTCTGTAAGTCAAAATTTTTGATTCCTATCATATCATGCTTGGTAATCTTTGTTTTTGGATAAATTAAATTCGTTTGTCATTATTTGTGAGATATCTTGTTTGAGTTTGTCGATATTTTGAGATGAGTCAGATTTTGTTTTGAGTAATTTGAGATAATCTGATAATAAATGATGAGTCTTTTCTCAGACTCGCATTTCTATGCTTTTGAGATTTTTGAGTAACAATCAGTCTAATCGCAATTTTTCATCTATATCTTTGAGAAAATTTGTGTAGTAGTTGAAGTAATACTTTTTTTGACAATATTCAAGGACCGTCAATCTGGTATTGGATCGTCATAGATTATTCGCATGGTAGGACATAATATTTTGGGGAGAGGATAAATTTGTTATAGGCTTTGGAATTGATGTTTGGATTGATGTTTGATTAACTATATTTTTTTAGAATAAAAGGTCAATTAAAAAATGTAAGAATTGTGAATTTGATTAAAGGTATAAAATACTATTGATTTTTGTTTTTAAATATATATTAAGATGTCACTTAATTGATTGGGCGAACGGTCATTTGAAAGTAATGCATGTTCCCAGGCAGGATTACCATGTTTAATGGATAATTTCGTTTGGCTATAGTGTGTTGCTCACTGTTTCTGCGTAAACTCGTATTGGTGTCCAGACCTAGAGGTATAATGCCAGACATGTAGCTAAGGTTTAAAAAAAGACAATTGGTTGATGAAATTGGGATCTTGGCTTGGAAGCAGCCATTCATTTAAAGAGTGCGTAACAGCTCACCAATTGAAACTGGTAGTTCTATTGGCCAATGCTTTTAGATCACCTTGTCACCGAAGCTCTTGATCTCCGTACTTATTTGGAGGTGGTAGCCTAATCAATTAAACTTTGTTTTCTTCACTATATATCTTGAGGTCAGAGAATTTCTCTGGCCTCTTTTTTTTATCGTATAGAAATTTTAAAACAATTTCTATAGATAAAAACATCGGAAAAATCTTTTTGGGATTTTTCTCGACTTATTTTATTGCTTGAAAAATTTATATTTATGGGGCTTTTCGCGCCCCAAACCCTACGAATTACTTTTTTGCCTTGATGCAAAAAACTAATGAAAAAAAATCAAGTCGCACTAAGCACTATTGTACTTATTAACTATTCTTGTATGATTGTATGGGTTGGTAATTGTTCATTGATGTTGCCTTGGTAGTGCGACATTTTTAGTAATAAATTATTTTTCGTAATGCAAGATACTTTCTATATCATATCTAGATAGATTATACTTTTCTCTCATTTGACTACAAAATTCATCATTGATTTGTACTACAGATAATACTTTGTATATTTTTCATCATAGTTGTTCTATTAGCTTTCAAGCTGTATCCATAGTTCCTCATGTAGCCAATAGATCGTCTATCAGTACAACTTTTTGATTTGGGCTAATCGATCATTTTTGTATTTCCATGATATCCGATCAGTATTCTTTTTTATATTCTTGATTGATTGTCTCACCAGGAAGTTTCCCTTTTTTTCTAATCATCACAAATGGTATATGCAATATCTCAGCGACTAGAGGTCCAAATAAAAATCATCTTGCATCCAATCCCACTATCACATCTGCTCAATTGCATTTTTCTGCCAATTCAAAACTCAAATATCTCATAGCTTCTGGCGATGTCAGTAGTGGAGAAATATCTTTGAATGATACAGGAGCTTTGGGAAAGTCTTGATATTGATTGATATAAGATTTTAGATCTATTTTTGGTTTATAATCATCTATGCGATTGGCGAATTTAGTTGAGTTGATATTTAATATCTCTTGAATGGTTTGATTAGCTCAGCCATAGCCAAGTACATGGGAAAGAAAATCTTCTGTGATAATTTTAAATTCCTCTTTGGAAACTTGATTTCTAGAATATCTTTTTCTCAGTGATTGTATTGCTTGAGTCCGATTTTTCATTTGTATAAATAATTGCTTGCTGGAGATTGATTGTTTATATGGTATATTTTGGATATCTGGGATTACATCCACTCATTTGCTAGCTGATAATATATTTACTATGGTATCAGCTGTTTCTTTGGCTAGTTCTTGTAAGTTATTATCCATTTTTGCTTCAAGCATTTCTCATAGTTCTTGTGTGACTTTGATGATTACGTCATCTAGCTGGACATGAGCCAAAATTTCATTTTTTTTGTAATGGTCTAGCGTTTGTGTGAAGTTCATTTGGAATATTGGTTATATAATAAATGTAAAGTATACAATAAGTGGTAGCGAAAAAAAATAATCTGAATTATAATTTTAGAAGGTAGGATTTGATGATGTCTCTTTGTTTGTCGATCTCGGATTTTTGATCTGTCATCCTTTGGAGGACTTTGATAATTTTTTCTCATATTTCTAAGCTTCTACGTCCGTTTAAGAGTCTTAGTTTGTCTGCACTGCCGTATCTACACACATCACCATCAGTAAATAGTACAGTGATACCATTGTTGGTATCGATAACTATACCCTCATAAGTACTAGATCATCATCCATAGTCACTTACACTTATTGATACACAATCATCCACTCTAATGATTCAATCTTTTCTCAAATTCATAATATAATGATTAAGAGATAAAACATAAGTATAACCGATTGCTTAAGATTGGCTGGTCAATTACGTTGTGTTTTTCAAGATCTAGAGTCATCGGTATAGATATGTCGTAGAGAATTATTTTGTTTATAACTCTTTGCCGACTTAGTGTATAATAAGAAAGTGATATCGTTTGTCAAGAGAAAATGTAAGAAATACAATAAGTTTATATTGATAGTTTAAAACTGATTTTATTCAGATTTTATTTTTGATATTTAATGGGATTTTGAAAATAAATAAAATTATCTAGACAAAAAGATTACAAAACTCAAAATTTATATTACTTGAAAAAAATAAGTAAATCATTATATAGTATTTCGCTTGTTTTTTGTATGGTGGCTGTAGCTCAGTTGGTAGAGTAGCAGACTGTGACTCTGCGTGTCGCGGGTTCGATCCCCGTCAGCCACCCCATTTGTGAAATTTATAATTTAGAATGCAGAATTTAAAAAACGGAACTCTGTCTGTTGTCTTTTAGTTCTAAGAGATCAGCACTATTACACTCAAATTGAAAGAGAAATCTTTCATTTTTTTGATAAAGTAGGTTCTAAATCAGACTTGACTTATCTTGTAATATTTTAATAATCAAGCAACTATTGATATTGTATTTAAAAATTATGGAAGATAAAAAACTCACTGTGACTAAAAGGTTATGAGAGCAAAGTACAGATAAACATTATATTGCTCGTGTGGCATGAAAACTCAAAACACTTTTGCTCAATAGTCCAAAATCAGTTCAAAATCTCAAAAATATTTATAGATCTCTTACCTATCAAAATTTGAAATCCTGAGCTGGTCCTTATCAAGATTATTATTTTTCTGGTAAAAATCAGATTATAGATCAGGATTGATTTGAGCAATGAAGTTTGGATATGTTTAAAAATATAGATTTGTTGCAAGATATTTTGGCAAGAGAGGATTCTATCAATTTTGATTGAAATCCTGAAATCAAAAAACAGATAGATAGTCTGGTCGCATCTTTGATCCAAAACAAGATATTTGTCGGAGAGTCGCCTATTGTAGATCCGACATCCAAAGCACATTTGCTTGATGCAATCAAACAAGCAGAGTCTACAAACTCTAAAATAGTTTTTATTGCCAATCATGCTTCTCATTTTGATACGCCTATATTGAATTATGTTTTGACTAGAGTAATCAAAAATATTCATACAGAAAATCCTGAAATCCCTATCAAAAAAATTAGATTTATTTGTGGGGCTTATATGTATTACAACAAGGGAGTGAGAAATTTTACTGCTGGATTTGATACTACGCTTGTTTTTGGGCCCAAGGATTTGCAAGAAATCAAACTTTATTTACAAGAACAAAATAATAAAGAGATTATTTTGAAATTTTATAAAGAGGCTTTGCAAAAATCACAGACCAATCAAGCTACAGAAACTACTTTATTATTTCCATATGCAGGTAGAGCTGACAATAAAAATGGTTGCAAAGATCAGCTCCCCCAAGGGATATATGCTTATTTAAACAATCCAAATTGTGTTTATGTACCGGTGTGAGCTATATGAAGTGAAAATATTTTTCCTACTGGAGATCTTTACCAAGTCAGTCAAAATATCAATATTTTTGACTATGCCAAAAACATTATCAAATATTTTAAATTTTCACAAATTATAAAATTAATTCATCCTAGGGCAGATCAAAAACAATTAGTCAAACTTATGCAAAAGGCAGAGCCTTTGGATATTGTAATCCGAATACTTGAAAATATAGATATTTTTAAATTACTAAAGTTTATGGAAAAATATAAATTTAAGTTTTTCAAGCCAGGAGATATACATATGACTATATGAGAGCATTTTGTCTGATGAGACAAAAATCTAGAAGATATCAATACTATGATGCATGATGTGTCTAATCAATCTCAGAAATATTTTGATTAGTATTGGATAATTGGTATTGATAAAAGATTTTCTATTTGTTTTTGGGATCATAATGTATAATTATTTATGTGAGTTTTATATTTTTGAGAACAATGAAAAAAAAACTTATTATTGTGATTGTATTGGCAAGTTTATTGTTAGTTGGATTATTCACAAAAGAATTGATTGATCTAAATAAAGATAAACAATTATATACAAAAACAAATAATCAACTTAAAGAAGAAAATCAGACTTTAAAAGATGAAATTGTAGTTCTAAAAATCAAAATAGATAGTTTGAAACAACAGGACGACTGGTATGTCAAAGATGATTGAAAAATTATTTTGAAACAAGATATGTATTATCATATTGTTTTTAACAATCAATTAGCTCAACTAAAATCAGGTCAAAAAATAGATGCTGATATTTCTACATTTGAATTTTTATCATGATGATTTGCAAAAGACCAAAATAAAGTTTTTTTTATGGGATTTGGATTGGATAACATAGATGTAAGTAGTTTTGAAATAATAGACGACAAATATGTAAAAGATAAAAATTATGTTATTCGAATAGATCCGCCTGCTTTGTATATTGTATCAAATGATTCAAGTAATTTTAAGATAGCCAATGATTCTCCCAAAACAAAAAATATCTTAATTGACTGTTTATGAAATAATATGACAATACCTCAAAATCGATCAATAGAAAATCAAAAATGAGAAGATGGCAAAAAAATATCTTGTTCTTATAATATGCATACTGATTTGAATTTTTATTTATTTAGTTGATCTGAAATCCAAAAATCTCCAGTGTATTTTGATTTTTCAATTTTCAAAGAAGGAGATGCTTTTACAGATGGTAAGATAATTGATGATTTTTATGGTTTAACTTTGCAAGATAAACAAAAAATAAATTCTTGAGAACTTATGTATTTTATATATGAATGAAGTGAAAATCGTTATTATGGGATAAAGATAGGTGATATATCATATAGAATTATTGTCAATGTATGGTATAATCTTGGTTCAAATCTTTATTATTCAGGTAGTGAGTGGCTAGATTATATTACTCCAGATAGTGTTTGGAATTTTTTTGAAAAAGATATAGAGGATGCATTTTTATCACTCAAAACTAAATAATTATTCTAAAGGTTTTGGTGAAAACAATATTATTTTAATTATATAGCTAAATATTTTATTTTTTATTTAATGATGAAATTATCTGCGCTTTGGAAACATTCTCGTCCTAGATTTTGGCATTATTTGTATGGTCCTATGCTAATTTTGTGAGCGTATATATTGAGTTTGTATGCTAATTGATATTTGGATAATTGATTTGGATCTGGTTGATTTATTTTTTGGATTGTGTTGTTTGTATCTTTTTTGTTGTATTTTACCTTTCCGGGCAATTTTTTTGTTTATGGGGTAAACGATTATGCTGATGGAGATACTGATAAATTTAACCAAAAAAAACAATGATATGAAAAAATACTGAGTAATCAAAAAAATATTCTCAAAAGTATTTTTAATGTTCAAATTATTTATTGGATAGCTGTATTTATTATTGTGTTGTTGTTTGCTTTTGTGTATAAAAGTTTGGATTACTATAGATTGGTATTATATTCTTGGATAGCTTTGATTCCTTTTTTGATTTTATCTTGGTGGTATAGCGTAGAGCCGATTAGATTCAAAAGAAGGTGGTTTGTAGATGGAGTTAGCAATATTTTGTATATTATTAGTCCGAGTATTTTGATATTTATTTTGGATGGATGATTTTCTACAAATTTTTTGTTTTGATTTTTGGCTTGATGGCTTTGGGTAATAGCTATGCATTGTTTTAGTGCTATACCAGATATAGATGCTGATAAACAAGCTTGACTAAAGACAACAGCTATTTATTTATGAAAAAATAATGCTTTGTGGTATTGTGTATGACTATATGCTGTATCATGAATTTTGGCATCACAGATTATAGGTCTTTGGGGATCGGTATTTGCTTTGGTTTATTGTATGATGGTATTGTCTGCGTTTAAATATGATATTTTCAAGATATACAAGATGTTTCCTTATATAAATTTTGTAATCTGATTTGCGCTGTGTTTGATTATTTATTTTATCTAAGTTTGTTTTGATGTTGAATTATGTTTTTCGTATGTTTCGTTATGGTATGAGCTATTTTATAGCTACTACTTTTTTTGCCAAAGACATTCGTCAAGCTGTGTTGAAACTATATTCTTTTGTCAGGATACCGGATAATATTGTGGATATAGTTGAGTGAGGATTTGATATCAAATCCAATACAATATATTGCCAAAACAAAGAATGCTGACTGACTGACAAAAATAATATTTGTCGTCATAGATGTAGAGACATGCTCAATAAACATTATAATAATGCATATAAAATATTGAATAAGCATTATCAGGAGTGGAAGCTTGCATTTGATAAAAAAGATTTGCAAGATCCCAAATTTGGCGAATATGTTGGACTATTTGTAGATTACAAAATACCATTTGAATATTCCAAATCATTTTTTGATAGTATGATGATGGATTGTAGTGTAGTGTAGGTAGATATTCCACATACAAACAATTAGATGACTATATGTATGGTTCAGCTGCAGTGATATGATTGATGATGTGTAGCTTGATGTGAGTCCAAGATCAGCGCGCTTTGCCATATGCAGAAATGCTTGGAGATGCAATGCAATTTACAAACTTTTTGAGAGATATCCAAGAAGATGTGATTTATCTAGATCGTATATATTTACCTTTGCAAGATCTACAAAAATATAATTTGGATCATGATGATATAATCGCTTTTGCCAATGATTGGCAAAATAAAAAATCTGAAAAATGGTCAGCTTTTCAATCTTATATGAGAGATCAAATCCAAAAATGTCGTGAAATGTATTTACAGGCCAATAAATGATATCAATATTTATCTATAGATGCACAAAAAGCAGTATCATTGGCTTCTTTGCTATATCAAGAGATCTTGAATAAAATAGAAAGAAATGATTATGATGTTTTTGCTAAAAGTGCTAGGCCAAATTTTTTGGACAAGATCAAAATTTTGTTTAAATGGAAAATTAAATATATTTTAAATATTTACAATGATGGATGAAAAAAACAGTTAATATAGTATGATGAGGTATATGATGATTGGCTAGTGCAATATTGTTGGCCAAAGATGGTTATGATGTATCTGTATATGAAAAGAATGAATGTCTGGGATGAAGAGCAAGTATATTCAAACAAAAATGATATACTTTTGATATGTGACCCAGTCGATATCTGATGCCAGATTTGTTTGAAGAATTTTTTGAATCAATATGAGAAGATATCAATCAATATTTGGATTTGCAAAAGCTGAGTCCTAGTTACAAAGTCTTTTATCCTGATGAAACATTGAAAGATCAATCTTGAAATTTCAAATCTATGGATGTTTATGCCGATATAGATCGTATGGCTAAAGAATTTGAAAAGATGGAAATTGGCTCTTGAGCAAAGTTCAAAACTTTTTTGAAAAAATCTTGAGTACAATATAAAATCTGAATGGAATTTGCTAAAAAAAATTATGATAGTATTTTGGATTTTTTTAGATGGGATATTGCATGGAAGTGATTGCAATTGAATATATGGACTACGATAGATAAATATGTTGCTAGATTTTTCAAAACTAGAATTCTTCAAAAGATAATGCAATATACCACTGTCTTTTTGTGAACAGCTCCCAATCAGACTCCAGCACTTTACAATATTATGTCTCATGTAGATTTTGCTATGGGTGTCTGGTATCCCAATTGAGGTTTGCATATGATAGCCAAAGCTTTGGAAAAAATTTGACTAAAATATTGAGTAAAATACTATTTAAATAGTGAACTTAAAAGCGTAAATATAGACTCCAAACAAATATCTTCTATTGTTTTGGCAGATTGAAGTGTAGTGGTTTGAGATTTGTTTTTGATCAATGCTGACCAAGCTTGGTTTGAGACTGCTATGTTGCCAGAAAATTTGCAAACTTATAATCAGGCATATCGAGATAAAAAAACTTTTGCTCCATCAGGATTTATAATATATGCTGGAATCGATAAAAAATTGAAAAACCTACAACATCATAATCTGTATTTCAATGATGATTGGACAAAAAGTTTTGGTGATATTTTTGATCGTAAATTATTGCCAGATGACCCTTCTATATATGTATCTATGATATCCAAAACAGATCCACAATCTGCTCCCCAGTGAAAAGAAAATCTGTTTATTCTAGTGCCTATACCAAACTGAATAAATATATCACAACAAAAAAAATCTGAATATAGAAATAAAATTTGGGCTATTGTAGAAAAAATGGCAGGAGAAAATCTAGTTGATCATATAGAATATGAACAAATATTTGATGTCGCAGATTTTCAAAAGAGATATAATGCTTGGAATGGTACAGCACTTGGATTGGCTCATACTATGATGCAGACAGCATCTTTTCGCCCCAATAATTATAGCAAAAAATTAAAAAATCTCTTTTATGTATGACACAATACCAATCCTGGTATATGAGTACCTATGGTGATATTGAGTGCAATGCTAGTTAAAGAAAGAATCAACCAAAAAATTCGTTAATCTATTACAAAATACAGCAATTATAAAACAGGCAATTCTATGCTTGTTTTTGCCATATAAGAATTTCAAAAAAATTCCTATAGATAAAAACATCGGAAAAATCTTTTTGGGATTTTTCTCGATTTATTTTGTGCTTAAGTTTTATTTAAGGTAGATGGGTATAATACCCCACGTCAAATTGAGAAAATAATTTCGATATGACGTTTTATTCTTTTATACTATTTATCATGAAAAACAAAAAAATTGTTATGGGATCTTTATTTGGAGTTTTTGCACTTACTTTGTGAGTAGCTACATATGCTTATCAAGGTAATCCTGGCGTTTCTAATCCTGATTGTACTGATACAGATAGACATGTTGCTGTGCAAGAAATGTTCAAAACCAAGAATTATGAATCTTTCAAAACTTTGTATGCTGACAAATGAGTTGCTAGAAGAATCACAAGTGAAGCGCAATTCTTGAAATTTGCAGAGCTTTATCAAGCTGGACAAGATTGAGATACTGCTAAGGTAGCTCAACTAAAATCAGAACTTAATCTTGGTCAAAAGAAAATGGACTGATCTGGTAAAATGAATGGATCAAAAGGTCTTGGTAATGGTCAATCAAGAATGAGTAGATAATTAATTATTCTTAATAATACTGGCAAACTTTGCGTTTGTCAGTATTTTAGTTATTATATCAAATGCTGTATTTTTAATACACAAATTATATATAAATTACTTATCACTTTGAGGTATTATTAATTTACTTGTTTATGATGTCAATTATAATAAAATCATAGTAGTTTTGATACAAAGTATCAAATTGATATTTAAATAATATTTTAATTATTATAAATAAAAATTATGAAAGTTGCTAGTAAAAAAATAATTTTATTATCTTTATTTTGAATATCTTTTTTGTTTCTTAATGGATGTGATACCAACATGCAGAGGGAAAATAATATATCTCAATCTACTGATAATTTAGAATATATTGTAGATGAAAGTGATATTTTAGATATTAATGAATTGCTCAATATAAGTTCTACATGAATGTTATCTGATCAAGAAAAATTGTGACTTATACAAATGCGTGAAGAGGAAAAATTAGCAAGAGATGTATATACGACTTTGGGGACTAAACGATGAGCTAAAATATTTTCAAATATTGCAGAATCTGAACAGACTCATACTATAGCAGTTAAAAATCTTTTAACTATGTATTCTATTCCAGATCCTGTTTTGGATGATACAGTTGGTAAATTTACATCTTCTGATATGCAAAAATTATATAATGACTTGGTAGCTCAATGAAATAAGTCTCTTTTAGATGCTTTAATTGTTGGGGCTATTGTTGAAGATTTGGATATTAGTGATTTAAATATTCTTATCAAAGAAACAGATAAAGAAAATATAATTAATGTATATAATAATCTCAATAGATGATCTCGTAATCATCTTCGTGCTTATGTAAAAAATATCAATCAAAATGGTTGAACTTATTCACCACAATACATTTCTTTATCAGAATATAATGATATTATTTCTTCTCAACAGGAGAGATGATCTAATGGCATTTGAAAAGGTAAATCAACATAAAAAAATTAAACTTTGTTTTTTATAAATGAGTATTTGGAAAAATTGTAAATTTTAAATAATATATTGATCAAAATAAAATAGATTGATCTGATAAAATGAATGGCAGAGGACAATGAAGATTGAATAAATAATCAATAAAAAGATTAACTGACAAGCATAATTCTTGTCAGTTTTTTAATAAAGTTTTGCGGGATTAAACAAATGGACTTTATTTAGGAGATATTTATATTTATATGATATTTATATATTCAAGTAGAGGTTATGCAAATAATTATAGACGAAACAAATTGAGATCAGAGACTAGATAGATTTATCAGAAAATATTGTAAGATATATCCTGAGGTCAAACTTGGAGATATTTATTCTTGGATTAGAAAAGGCAATATAAAGGTCAACGGCAAAAAAACCAAAGAAGAATATAGAGTCAAACAATGAGACATGATAGAATTTGATCAAGATGATTTGTGAAAGAAAAATCCTGGAGCTTTGTTGTCTTCCAAAGATAGAAAAATAAAAAAATTGGGAATAGACGAAATACAAAAAATGATTATCTACAAAGATTCTAATCGAATTGTTTTTGATAAGCCTGCTTGAGTCGTTGTACATCCTAGTAATAAGCATTGGAATGATCTGTGTATGAATGACTATTTAGAGACTTATGTAAATTTGAAATTTGAAAACTTGCCTGTCGGCAGTCAGGTGTGAAATGTGAAATTAGACTGAGTTGAAACATTTAAGCCATCGTTTGGATATAGATTGGATAAAGATACATCTGGCGTACTTATAGCTGCAAAAAACTATCCAGCACTGCAATATATAAATGAAATAATCAGAGATAGAAAGATTGAAAAAAAATATTTAGCTATAGTGGTGTGAGATTTTCCCAAGCATTTGATAATAGATAAATCATTAGAAAAAATTTATGATAAAAAGTTTGATAGATCTCATATGGTGGTAGATAAATCTTGATTAAAAGCCAAAACACAGTGTTGGAACAAAAAATTGATAAATCATCCAGATTTGTGAAAAATATCCTTGTTGGAAGTAAAAATAGATACTGGTAGAATGCACCAAATCAGAATTCATTTGGCTAGTAGTGGTTATCCAGTATTGGGAGATATAATCTATGGTAATCCTGCTGTAAATAGGAAACTTTATAAAAATATGAATATCAATAGGCAGATGCTGCATTGTTGGAAATATAGTTTTGCAGATATCGGCAATAATAATATAAAAGAATTTGCATCTGAGTTGCCTACAGATTTTAAAAAACTCATTGAATTGTATTAAAAAATACTTAAACTTGAGTCTGTTTATATTTTAATATTATGAATAATGTTGAAAGTTCTTTTGACTACACTTTTTCGAGCTTTGATAATTGTAATAGCTTGATTTTATATGAAATTTATGGATCAAGAGTTGTGATCTATGGTTTCTAATTGGATTATGAATCAAGAAGTCATAAATTTAGACTGAACTCAGTCAACAAATCCAATTAATGAGATTTTGAGTGGGGTAACTGTAATGCAACAACAATTGATAGAATGATTTGATGGTTTGAATTTAAAATTAGACGAAACTAAGTCTTTGTTGCAATGAGATTGATGAGAAGTATCTGTACAAGAGATTTCAACTGGTTCTGTTCAAAATGATATTGTAGCTGGAACTTGATCTTAAAAATAATGTAATTTTTAATCTTTGATATATAAAGATGAAAAAAATTTTTTGGACTACTATTTTTCGGTTGTTTATAGTTTTGGCGTTTGTATGATATCTGAGGCGATTTGATAGTGGATTATCCCAAGATGTTTCTAAATTTATATGAACACAAATCGTTTGTGATCAAAATGTAGATAGTGAAAATCTCCTTTTGTTGTCTGAGCAGCTTAGAGAAATAAAACTACAATTAGATAAGATGTCAGATTCTTGAGATAAAACTGATGAGACTCAAAATGATTTGGAAGTGCTTTGACCAAAAACTGTAAATTTGTATTATTTCAATCAGTTGGAAGATGCTAAATTGCCAGTGGAGCAACAGTTGAATTCTTCTTCTATTTTGGCTGTTCCTCGTGTGATATCAGACTCTAAAAATATTATAGAAGATACAATCAATTTATTGCTTGAATGAAATTTGAATAGTGCTGAGAGAACTGCTGGATTTACTAGTGAGTTTCCCAATCAAGATTTTCGTTTGATTAGCTCTGAATTAAAATCTGATTGAACACTAGAGCTTAGGTTCAATGAAGTTATGTGATTTACATCTTGATGATCTGCTCGTGTATTTATACTCAAAGCTAGTATAGAAAAAACAGCAAAACAATTTGATATGGTCAAGAGCGTAAAAATATTGCCTGAAACTTTGTTTCAACCATAAATTATGTAAATATTATATACAAAAACCTGAATTAATTCAGGTTTTTTTTTGATTTTTATATTTGATAAATTATTTTATTGTAAAAAATATAATATTTATTATTATGTATGGGTATTTAAAATTTAATAATGTCTTATGGAAATATATGATTGAGGGCAAGGTAAAAATAAATCAATATACCCTAAACATAATCTTGAAGATATTTTTGCTTTGAGCGAAGAACAAAAATTTCTCAGAGAGATAGAAGTAATATACAAAAAAATATCTCATAAAATTTTTGAATTGGAAAATAAAGAACAAATAACAGAATATAATTTTAAAAATATTTCTAATGCAGTAGATCAATATGTTCGTCAAATCAAAACTTGTTTGGACTATTTGTGATGGCCACCAAAAGAACTTGATAAGTTTCAATCTATGTATGCTTATTATATAGATGTAAGGTCTGATGTTATGTTTTTTTTGTTGGAAAAAGAAGATATGAGTGCTCAAGATTATAGAATCCAAAATCAACTCAATAAATTGTTTGAGAATTTATCTAATATGATAATGGAGATTGAGTCTAATAAATCAAAAAAAATCAACTATCAAAATATAAAAAATATATTGAAAGCTATAGTCGATAAACTCCAAGTATGACTCCAACAAGGAGAAATATCAAAGTCTGAATATGATCAGTGGATGTTAAAATATGATGAGATTAAAAAATATATAAGAGGGATTTAATTTTTTTGTAAAGTAATAATGCATGATTTTGATAAAAATTGATTGGATGATATAAGAGAAGCTATGTTAAATTATGCAAAAAATTGCTATAAAGATATTTGTGAAAATATAATATTATTGGAATCTAATACGGCAATAAGTCCTGATTTTTTATATAAAAAAATTAATAGAATAGACAAAGATATTGTTTTTCTAAAAGACTTGTTTGATGTTTTGTGATGGCCAGAGAACGAACTAAATAAATTTAAATCTATGCGTAAATATTATAAACAGACTAGAAAATTAGTTTGAGAAGTTATATATAAGCTATTTAATGAGCAAAAGGTATCTATAAACTATGTTTTGGAAGATTTATTTATGCAGTTATCCCCAAAATTATCATTGATAGATAGTTGTCAGAATACTTATGATGACTTTCAAGAGTTGGATATTTTATTTTGTTTGATAAGTGATGAATTGAAAGAGTGATTAAGATCAAAGGAATTATCTAAATTTGAATATAATATTTGGATAAATAAATTAAATTCTGCAAAAAATTATGTCAAAAAAATATATATTTAATCAGATTTTTTTGTTTTTTCGTATTCTTGAATTATATCTTGTATCTTTCATTTATACATAAATAAATCTTCTGGTATATGATCTAATTCTCAATTTGTTAGTTTTTCAAATCAAGTAATAGTGTCTTCCAATTTGACATAAGATCATGTCATTCATGTAAATTGTTCTGCTACAAAAAATGGTTGAGAGAAAAATTTCTCTATTTTTCTTGCTCTGTATACCAATAATCTATCTTCATGAGATAGTTCTTCCATTCAAAGTATTGCAATAATATCTTGTAGCTCTTTGTATCTTTGTAGCACTTTTTGTACGTCTCTGGCTACTTTGTAATGTCTATTTCATACTGTATCAGCAGATAAGATTGTAGAAGTAGAATCTAATGGATCTACAGCTGGATATATTCATTTTTCTGCTATAGATCTACTCAATACTATTGTAGAATCCAAATGAGTAAATGTAGTAGCAGGAGCAGGATCTGTAAGATCATCAGCAGGTACATAAACCGCTTGTACTGATGTGATGGATCATTTGTTTGTAGAAGTGATTCTTTCTTGTAGATTACCCATTTCTGTAGAAAGTGTAGGTTGATATCATACAGCTGAAGGTATTCTTCCAAGTAGCGCTGATACTTCTGATCATGCTTGAGTAAATCTAAATATATTATCTACAAAAACCAATACGTCTTTGGATTGTTCATCTCTAAAATATTCTGCCATAGTTAATCAACTTAGTGCAACTCTGAGTCTAGGTCATGGAGTCTCATTCATCTGTCAATAAACCATTACTGTCTTGTCCAATACTCAAGATTCTTTCATTTCATTATATAGATCATTTCATTCTCTGGTTCTCTCTCATACTCCACAGACTACTGATACACCACTGTGCTCTGTAGCTATATTGTGTATAAGTTCCATCATCACTACTGTCTTTCATACTCAAGCTCAGCCAAATAGTCATACTTTTCATCATTTTAATATCGGAGCAAGCAAATCTATTACTTTGATTCAGGTTTCTAATATTTCTGTTTTGGTTGTTAAGCTTGTGAACTCTGGCGGCTCTCTGTGTATGGGTAATTTTTTGTCTGCTTGGAAATCTGTTGTTCAATCTACAGTCTCTCATAATGCATTGAATATGTGTCATAGTACATTTTGTCAAACTGGTACATTGATACAATCTCATGTGTTTTTGACTTCATCTCATCTTTTGATTCAATCGGTAGCATTCATTGCGATTCATCTAACTATACCATCTTCCAATATTTGTAAAACTTCAATTACTACAGTATCTTGATTGCTATTTTTGTTTTGTACTATTAGCGCATCGTAAATCTTTGGCATATTTTCATCAAATTTTACTTCTACAATTATACCTTTGATTGCTGTAATTTTTCAATTCATTTTTTTATAAAAAATATAAAAATATTGTTATTTTTGATTTTGTTCTATAGCGGCTTTTGCATTTCCAATTTCGGATATTTCTTGTGTGATTTTGGCTTGACGGACTTTGTTGTATTTGATACTTATATTTTTGATGATTTCTCAACTATTATCCTTGGCATTTTTCATTGCTAACATTCTAGATGCATGTTCTCATGTTTTGTTTTGTATGACTGCACTATATGCTATATATTTGATAGTTTCTTGTATCAATTTTTGTATCAACAATCATTTGGATGGTTCTATGGATAGAGCATTGATTTGTGGTTTTTTGATTTTTTCGAGTTTGATATCAATATCTTGCAAAAACGAATCGAAACTTTCTTTGTCTAATGGGAATAACTTGAATCTCAATGGTACTTGAATCATAGTGGTCTTGAAATAATTGAAATATATTTTGATTTTAGAATATTTTTTTTGTTCTAAACTTTTTTTGATATAAGTATATAGTGGTATGAGTTCTTGTTCGTTGAAATTGTCGTGTAATTGTAGTGATCATACTACGCTCCATCAATCTCTTACAAAAAATTCTAATCACTTTTTACCAATTACAAATATATCTAGATTATCTTTTCGTTCGGCGTATTTGGTAGATAAATGTTTGGTAAGTTTGGATGTGATAGGTCAACAAAGTCATTTGTCTGTGCTAACTAGAATGATTAGTCTTCTACCTAATGGATCTCGATTTCTTTTATCAAAATCAAATAAGTTGATTTCTCATTCTACAGAATGTAACACATTCAAAAAATCTATAAGAAAATCTCTCAACAATTCAGTTTTTCTTTTCATTTTTTGTAGTTTGATAGTAGAAACCACCTCAAGAGCTTTTAATATTTTTTGTAAGCTTTTGAGTGATTTTATTTGTGTTCTGAGTTGTCTCGTGCTGCTCATAAGTTGAGAAGATTTGAAATAAATTATGATTTATTTTTGATTTTGTATAATTTGAGATCTGCTGTGATTTTTTGTAGATGTAGAAAAGCTTTCTCTATTTCGTCCAAACTTCATTTTGTTTTGATTTCTTTGATTTGTTGTTCCATATCTTTTTTCATTTTTTCTAATACTTGATCATCAGTTTGTATTTCGCTTGTAACGGTACTTACTAATATAGCTACTTCTGTTCAATTTACGTATATTATACCTGATCAAACAGATAGACATAACCAATCATCTTCAAATAAGAATTTGGTTCACTTGATAAATTCTTGGATTTGTTGTTTATATAATTTGATTTTGACTATTCATGGTTTTACTATACTGATGATTGGTTGATGATTTTTGAGTATGCAAATATCTCATAGTTGTGTAGGTACAACTACTTTCTCTATTTTTCATTCAAAAATTGATCATTCAGGAGTATTGATTTCTAAGAACATATTAATTTATTTGGAATAAATTATTTGATTTCAGTCAGAGTTTGTTGTATGATGTCTTGGATTTGTTGTTCTATTTCAGGAGTAAGTTCCTTTTGTTTTATAATATCGTTTGTTAATGATTTGAAAGAACTATCCATTTTGGAATATAAAGTTTCTTCGAATTTTTGTATTTTTTCTAGATTAGTTTCGTCCAAATATCAATTTATACCAGCGTATATTAGTACAACCTGTTTATAAAAAGGAATAGGATTGTTGTTTGATTGTTTTAGTATTTCAACCAATCTTTTTCATTTTTCAATCTTTTTCTGTGTACTAGCATCTAAATCGGAAGCAAATTGCGCAAAGCTAGCCAACTCTCTAAATGTTGCAAGTTCCAATCTAAGCTTTCCTGCTATTTTTTTCATGATTTTGGTTTGGGCTGATCATCATACACGAGAAACAGACAATCATACATTGATAGCTGGTTTGATACCAGAATTGAATAATTCAGTTTCCAAAAATATTTGTCAATCAGTGATGGAAATTACATTTGTTGGTATATATGCAGATACATCAGAATCCATAGTTTCTACTATAGGAAGTGCAGTCAAACTTCATCATCCAAAATCTGGATTTAATCTAGATGCTCTTTCTAATAATCTAGAATGTAGGTAAAACACATCTCAAGGAAAGGCCTCTCTACCTGGGGGTCTTTTGAGTAATAGTGATAATTCTCTATATGCTACAGCATGTTTGGATAGATCATCGTATATTATCAACGCGTCTTTTCACTGTGCCATAAAATATTCTGCTAAAGTACATCCAACATAAGGAGCAATATATTGTAATATTGCAGGACTATTTGCGCTAGAGCTTACTACTATTGTATAGTCCATAGCTCATTTTTCTTGTAATAATTCTACTATTCTTCTGATTTTGGATTCTTTTTGTCATATAGCTACGTATACACAATATACGTCGTTTCATTTTTGATTGAGTATTGTGTCTAGAGCTATAGTGGTCTTTCATGTCTGTCTATCTCATATAATCAATTCTCTTTGTCATCTTC
>DJVF01000004.1 GCA_002441085.1 Patescibacteria group bacterium UBA6263 | reverse complement strand
CAAAGTTATGGTTTTTGATAGGTTGACACAATAGTGAAGTTCAGATGATTATCTGTGATTGGTTTGTGAGTAAGTTGGAACCTTGCCTACCGGCAGGCAGGTTGGATATTTGATTTAAGACTTTTTGTATTTTATTTGGAGAATTTGCAGTTTCAGATTCTATTATAGTACTCGTAATTCAATATTGGTCTTGGATAAATTCAGCGAGTTTTTGTGTTCAGATTCCAAAGTCTTGGATTCTAGATGATCAACAGTCATCACATTTACGAGGAAAATTATATTGAGCTTTGCATATGTGACAGATTCAAGCAAATTCTCAACTTGGCATTTTGTAATAGTTTATGCTGACAGAGCATTTGGTACATTGTGGGATATGTCAGCAATCTTTGCATATTATGCCGTTGGAGTATCATTTTTTGTTCATAATTATTCAGATTTTTTTATTTTCTGATAGATATTTGGATAGTCATTTTAGCATCAATTGAGAAAAATTATGATCAAGTTCTTTGGTCATATTTACAAGAAAAATTTTTTTGTCTTTGTGTTTGAATAGTTCGTAGTTCATGAGAAACGTAGCAACGTAAAAATGTAGCAACGTAAAAGTGTTTTTTAAGGAAAATGTGAAGATATGCAAATTTTAATTATAAAAAAGAAGCGTGGTAAAAGACCGACGCTTCATGTAGTTAATTTTGCAGCCAATTTTTGTGCCCTTTCTTGGCCCAAGTCCATTCTGCAAGATTAAATCTTGTTTCTGGATACCAATAATTACTATTTTTTCTAAATGTTCCTAAATCTTCAAAGCTTATAACTGAACATTTTTGGTCTTCGCAGTCAATGTGAAATTTTTGACCTTGAAAGATCAAGTTTATTGGTCTTGTATTGTATCTCCAAACTAATGCTCCTATAAAAATAATTGGAATTAGCGAGATATCAATAATCATAAGTAGGTCAAATGTTTCCATAATTACTTTTTGTGAGATTATATTTTTTTTGTTAAGTTAATTTAATATAAATATATTGATTTAAATGTCAATAAAAAGAAGCGTGGTAAAAAACCGACGCTTCATTGTGAGTGATTGTTTGTGATTTAGAGGATTCCTCTTTGGACGAGGATTTCTTCCATTTCACTTTGCATACTTCTTGCTTCCAGAGCCGCAGCTTCAGCGAAGTTTTTTGCATCTGAAGCATAGATGATAGCGCGGGAATTATTCACAAGTAGACCACATTCGTTTGTGAGTCCGTATTTGGCGACCTCTTGCAAACTTCCACCTTGTGCTCCTACTCCTGGTATGAGGAGAAAATGATCTGGTACTATTTCTCTTATTGCTTTGAGATATTCGGCTTTTGTTGCTCCAATTACATACATAGTATTGTCAGTGGTGCCCCATTTCTGGGATTTTCTCAAAACCGTTTGATAAACAAATTCCCATTTCTCTTCATTTTTTTCTCCGAGCTGTAGATCTAAAATTCTCTGTTGAAAATCTTCAGATCCCTTGTTGGAAGTGAGAGCGAGAATGATTGCCCATTTTCCCGGAAATTGGAGGAATGGAGCAATACTGTCTTCTCCCATATAAGGAGCAACAGTGATTGCATCGAAACGGAGATTTTTAAAAAAAGCTTCTGCGTACATCTTGGAAGTATTTCCGATATCTCCGCGTTTTGCATCAGCAATCAAGAAGATTTCAGGGTAATTGAACTCAATGTAATCAACTGTTCTTTGCAGCGCTATCCATCCCATATATCCATAACATTCATAGAATGCAATATTGGGCTTGTAGGCTACAGTATACTGAGCTGTTGCATCGATAATAGCTTTGTTGAAGTTGAAAATAGAATTTTCGGGATCATCTTCAATAAGCATGTGTTTGGGTACTTTGTTTAAGTCGGGATCTAAACCGACACATAAGAAGCTTTTTTTCTTCTTGATCTGTTTAAATAAATCTTGTTTGTTCATAATAATGAATTTAATTTTGGTTCAAAAAAATTTTCAAATTTTTCTTTTGACTCAAAGCCAAAAGTTTCGGGAAGTTTGTTTCCAATTAATGGATAGAAAGTATTGAATATCTTCATTCCTTTTCTTGGATCTTCATCCAAAATTTTTGTTAGGATTGTTGGATATTCCATGAGTTTTTTTGCTCCCCAGGCTTTGCGGTCTTTCCAATAATCCAGGAGTGAATTCAGAATTTCTCGGCTTACAAAGTTTTCTTCTCTGAGAAAATTCCAGGTATCTTCGTTGAGTGGAATCACTGCGTGAGAATTTAGTCTGAGTTTTTTCATTTCTTCAACCCCATCTTCGAGTCTGTCGACAAGAAATACGATGTCTGTGATTTTTCCACCCGCATTTCTGATGAGAGGGATCCACATATCACGTGGAGATGATCCTTCATTATTGAGGTCTGCAACATGCAGAACCCTCTTGTCTTTGAGATCTGTTGCACCAACCATTTTGCCGTCTTTGTAAATCATGCATAGACCTACTCCGAGTTTTTCGGCAATGCATGCTGCAAAAGGCCAGTCGCGTGATTCGCCGCCAGATATAACATCCACAGTTTCGTCTATCTGTTCAATTACAGTCATAATAGAATGAGTTGCAATCTGAACACCGAGACCTGTTTTTAGAATGTCAGCTGACTGAACATAATATGGTCCTATCCATCCAGATGTGTATGGAAACCATTTTTCGGTGAACCGAAATCCACCATTTTTTGCTAACTCTAAAAGAGTTTCTTCTTGAAAAATTTGTAACATAATTTTTTGTATTTGTTGGTTTATATTTTTATTATCATCATAAAAATAATTATTGTAAATAGTAAATCAAGATTATATTTGATTTTATCTATTGATATTGGTGGATATAAATATATTTTATTGGTGTAAAATAAAACATGAAAAATATGAAATATTTAGGTGCTTTTAGAAATCGTAAGGTTGATAGTAAAAGAAGATTTGTTCTACCTGCTGAATGGATTGAGGGTGATGAATTTATGGTACAATTACAATCTATCAAACTAATCGGTGATGGGATTCTTAATGCTTACATTTATTTGTATACAAAAGAAAGTTGGCTTGAAAAATTTAAAGCTTTAAAAGCGATATCTGAAAAGTTAGATTTTTCAAGAAGATCTGTAAGTATTAAATTAGAATCTAATAATCGTTTAGCTTTACCAAAAGGAATTAATTGGAAATCTGTTGATATTGTTGGTATGGGAGATTGTATTGTTTTGGTAAGTAGTTCTTATTAATGTTTATTTTGGAACTGAAGTTTGCTTTTTAAGCGGACTTTTTTAAATAGTCAAAAAATTATTTATTTCCTTTACCGTATTTTCATAATCTTTGATCTGAGCTATTTTTTGTTTAAATTCTTTGGATCATGGAATTCATTTAATGTAGTTAAAAAGATGTTTTCTAAATTCCATAATCGGTCTGTTTAGGATTTCAGGTTTATCTATTGGTAATTTATTTTTTGTAATTAGTATATCAAAATCTGGAGTTTGGATCATTTTTTGAAATTCTGATTCATTATTTATCATTAGATTTAGATGTTGTAATATTATTTCTTTGAGTTCTTTTTTGTCTGGTATATGTGATGTGAAAATTCGAGGATTTCATATAGCTGATTGTCATATCATGAATCAATCTAAGATTGCTTCGTTGCTTTGCTTCTCGCAATGACTTATTAGTTCGGAATAGGTTTTTATTCAGCCGTTTCAGATGATTTTGCAATTTGGATCTGCTAGTTTTTTGATATTGTAAATAAAATCTCGATCTGCATCTCAGCTATAATGTTGTTTAACTGTCCTTCAATGTATGCTTATGATACTACAATATTTACTTGCATCCAAAATAAATTGAGTCTGATTTTTTTTGTCTGTATCATCTATTCATGATCTAGTTTTGATACTAAAGGGGAGTGTGGATATCTCTGATAGTTTTTTGATCATTTCTAAAGTAGTTTTTTTGTCTTTTAATAGCTGTGCTCATCATCCAGATCTCATTACATTATTTGCTGGACATCATAGATTGAGTTCTATTCATTTGAAATATTCTCTATATTTATTTTGAATATCCATTACTGTGTAAATTAGAGTCTGTATGTTTCATCAAAATATTTGTGCAATTAGATTTTTTTGATCTTTTGTAGTGAGTAAATGCTTTATCACTCATCAAGGATTTCTATCGTATCCGTCTGCAGTCATAAATTCTGTTCGTAAGTTTAAATCGTAGTCAGATTTATTTCAATATTTATCAAAAATATTTTGCGTGATTTGACGCATAGCACAATCTGTAAATCAATCCATTGGAGCTAATCCTAAAATCATTGAGAAGTTGAAGTGTTAAATTATAAATTTGAAATTAGTATGTAGATAAGTAAATTGAATTCAATAAAATTTCTAATTGGTGTATTTGTACTTTGAAATTAATTGATATTTTAATTAGTTAATGATTTATTATGAAAGTAGTAGTACTTGAAAATATCCGTAGTGCTTATAATGTAGGAAATATTATACGTACAGCAGATGCATTGTGATGGGATGTCTGGCTTTGTGGATATACTCCCAATCCTTTGGAATATAAAAAAGTTACCAAAACTTCTTTGGGAGCAGAACAAAAGGTATCGATAAAACAATTTGATTATACTCAAGATGTAATAAAATATGCCAAAGAAAATAATTTTGAAATAATTGCTGCTGAAATAACTACTAAAGCAATCAGATTATCTGAATATTCAAATAAAATTAAATCTGATCAGAATTTAGCTGTGATTTTTGGTAATGAGGTGGATGGAGTTTTGAGATCAACATTGGAAGATGTAGATTATACAGTTTATGTTCCTATGAAATGAGTGAAAGAGTCATTGAATGTTGGTCAGACTAGTGCTATTTTTATGCGAGAATTGATTAAGTAAAAATTCTTACTTGAAATAAAAGTATGAAAAGTTATACAATCCTAACTTTTTATATTTTTCATATTATTATGCACAAAGCTTGAGATTTTAAAATTCAGTGAACTACAACTGTATGATCCAAATGACAGATAGTGATACCCAAAAGTGTCAGAGAATTGTTGGATATAAACTCTGGAGATGATGTTATAATTATTACTAAAAATGACGACGCTATGGTAATTATGAAGAGTGAGGATCTGGAAAAATTTATGTGATATCTTCAAAGTTGTATAGATGAAATGTCTGACAAAAATTGTGCTAAATAAATTTTTATTTATAAAATTTTGATTAAAATGAAAAAAATATATATTTTGATTTTTTTATTATCTGTTTGATTGCTTTGAGGTTGTTCTAATATTCCACAAGAAATAACAAAACAAGATTTTTTTGTAGATACAATGAGATTGTGATCTAAAGATCAGCAAAGTTTTCTTATCAAACCTGGTAAAATAGTTTGATCTCAGGACATAACTGTTAGTGCTCAGGCAAATGGAAGAATTAGTAATATCTTGGTCAAAGAATGAGATTATTTGCTTGGATGAAAACAAGCTATCTTACTTGCAGATACTATTGCAAATTATTCTTTGCAAGTGCAATCTGCAAAAAATTGATTGGATAGAGCGATACTGACTTATGAACAAAACAAAAATCTGCTTGATCAACAATTGCAACAAACAAAGATTGCTTATGAACAGGCAAAAAACTCTTATACTGTTACATCCAAAGTAGCTGAAAATTCTTTAAAAAAAGCTGATATAGATATTAGAAACGCTGATAATAATATTTGAAATTTGCAGTTACAATTGAATATAGAAAAGACCAATAATATTAATATTATCGATAATGTTTTGTACCAAGCAGACACGATTTTTGGTGTGTCTGATAAGTATAAACATATGAATGATTCTTTTGAAATATATTTGTGAGCTAAAGATAGTTCTAAAAAAAATGCTTTGGAGACATTTATACTGAAAATGTATAAAACAAAAGAAAATGTTGAGCTTATTAAAACCAATGATTTATCAGAAGAAGATATCTATAATGCTGTAAATATAATTGCTACAGCTTATAGTGAGTTAAATGTTTTATTGGATACTGCTGTGCTTGTTTTGCAAAATAGTGTAGCTTCTGTGGCTTTGTCTCAAGCTAGTATAGATTGATATATCAGTTCTTTTAATGTACAAAAAAATACGCTTCAATCATTAAATAATGCATTTACAGCTTATCGTAAACAAATAGAAAGTAGTTTGTGAGTTTTGGGTAGTTGATTTGTAGATAATACAAAAGAAACTATAGAAATATCTTATGAATCTACTGTTACAAATATACAAAATTCTGTTTTTAACGCTGAGGTGTGATTGAAAAATGCAAAATTAGCATTGGAAACTTTGGAATCTAATTATGATACCCAACTAGGATTGTTGAATAATGCTATAGAATCTGCTAGAATTTGATATATGAGTTCCATGACGCAATATAATAAGCTATCTGTTAGAGCTCCTATAGCTTGAACTATTTGAAATATATTGGTAGATAAATGACAAGAGGTGTCTATGGGTATGCCACTTTTTAGCATCTCCAATAATGATAGTCAGCTTATAGAGATTTATGTCAGTTTTGATGAATATAAGTATATAAATGTTGAGCAGCCAGTATTGGTATATTATAATAATGATGATTATATATCAGGAACTGTTGTTTCTATTGGTTCTATAGCTAATAGAGATTTTTCATATAAGATTGTAGTTGCATTGTTGTGAGAAAGAGATGTATTGTGAGATACAGCTAAGGTACATATACCATTGGATATTTGAAAAAATGTTTTACCTTTGAGTAGTGTAGTAGTGACAAAACAAAATGAATGATATATAAATATTATAGAAGATAATCAACTAAAAACATATCCAGTTGAATTTGGTAATATATGGTGAGAATTTATTGAAATTAAGTCTAAGCTGCCTGATAACTTGGAAGTTGTATTGTCTTTAGTTGATAATTTTGATCCTGAAGAATTTGTATTGAAAATCAGAAATTAAATTTTGTTTTATATTGAAAATTTAAAATGGCTTGAGCTAATCAAATTATAAACAAATTGGAATGAACTTTTTTTGGCTTTTGGGTAAAGAGATGGAGAGTATCTTTTTTGGTGATGGTATTGATTTTGTTTATCTGAATGTTTTCTATATATAGTATACCCAAGGAATCTAGTCCAGATATAAAATTTTGAATAATTAGTATCAATACTGTATATCAATGATCTAATCCCAAAGATATTGATAATCTAATAACAGAGAAAATAGAACAACAAATCAAAGATATCGATTGAATAAAAAAAATTAGTTCTACTAGTCTGGTTTGATTTTCTAACATTATTGTTGAATTAGACAATGATGCAGATGCATCAAAAGTTCTTGTAGACATAAAAGATTCTGTAGATAAAGTATCTTTACCTGCAGATGTTGATGATCCTGTAGTTACTGAAATTAGTACAGACAATGAGAGAATGTTTAAAGTTGTTTTGTTTGCTGATAAGCAAAAGTATAGTCAGGAATATCTAAAAGAGAAGGCTAAAAGTTTGAAAGATCGTTTGGATTGAATATGAGATATATCTAGAGTAGATATAGATGATTTGAATAGTGATAGTATATATGAAATATATGTTTTGTTAGATAAAATTAAAACTGAACAATTGTGATTAGGGGTTTCTCAAATTATTCAAAATATCCGTTGATTTAATGTCAATCAACCTTTGGGTAATCATATTTTAGATTGACTTGCTTATGATTTTAGAGTACAGTGAGAACTATCTAATTTGCAGGATTTATGATCTATACCTATTTATACTCCATCTGGATCTTTTGTTTTGTTGCAAGATATAGCTAAAATAGAAAAGAGATTAAAAGATGATAGTGTCAAGATACTAGGTACATATAATACTTCTGGTAATTATTTTGTTTCACTGCTTGTAAATAAAAATAAATGAACCACTATTTTTAAAGCTTCTAAATCAGCCAAAAAAGCTATTGAAAAAGAACTAAAAAAACAAGAATTTATTTGAATTGATTTTGAATATACCGAAGACTTGGCTGAAATTATCAATAAAGACTATAATGATTTGGCAGTCAATTGACTATGGACTATAGTTTTTGTGTTTTTGGTATTATTCTTTTTTGTTTGATTTAAAGAAGCGCTGATAGCTAGTATATCTGTGCCTTTGGCTTTTATGGTGACATTTTTTGTGTTGAATCAAATGGGATTATCTATGAATTTTTTGACAAACTTTAGTCTGATAGTTTGTTTTGGTATAGCTATAGATGCAACAATTGTGGTTGTACAATGAGCTCATCAAAAACTTAGACAATGATATAATCCCAAATCTTCTGTTCTTTTGGCTGTAAAAGAGTATTCAATCCCATTGATAGCTGGTACAGCGACTACTTTGGTTGTATTTTTGCCAATGATGACTTTGCCAGGAATTATGTGAAAATTTTTGGCTTATATCCCTATAACAATATTTATTACACTATTAGCATCTTTGTTTGTTTCATTGACAATAAACTCAGCATTATACTTTAAGCTTAGTAAAAAAAATAAGGTTTATGAAGATATTTGAGATTTGCAATATCTACCAAAAGATGAGATGATACTTTTGGAGGAAGAGAGGAAATGAAAAACACTTTCAGATTATAATAATATTAGTCGAAGAGAAAAATTTTTGGATAAGATGTGAGATCGATATACTGATAAACTATCTATTGTAATGAAAAATCCTCGTAGTAGAATATTGTCAATTATTATACCAATATTTTTGTTGTTATTAAGTTTTATTGTTTTGTCTCCTAGTATAGGTTTTAATCTTTTTCCTTCGTCTGATAGTAATTATTTGTATGCAACAATAACTGCTAAAAAGTGATTGGATCAGGATATTGTTTTGGATAAGATTAAATGAATAGATAATGCATTTTCAAATATCCCTGAAATCAAGATATATTATTATACCCTAAAGGATAACAGGGTTTCTGTATCTATAGATTTGTTTGATTCTAAACAAAGGAAAAGAGACAGTTTCCAGGTAGAAAAAGATATATTACAAAGATTAAGTTTTTTGAAATCAGAATGATTGCAGGTAGAGACTGAAGTTCAAGCTGGTTGACCTCCTAGCGTTAAGGCCATATGAATAAAATTGATAGCAGACACTAATGAAAGTTTTGATGAGATGTTGTTTGTAGCCAAAGATTTTGAAACTTATCTTGGCAGTATAAATGGAGCTAAAAACATTACTATTTCATCTACATCAACGCCTGGTCAATTTGTATTTTTATATGATATAGCCAAACTTTCTTATTTGTGAATAAAACCATGAGATCTTAACTTTGAACTTTATGCTTTGTCAAATTGACTGTGAGCTGGATCTATAAAACAATGATTAAATAATGACTCTATAAAAGTAAAATATAATGATTTTGATATAAGTATGAGTCCTACTGATATTTCTTCTATAACGATAAATACTATCAAATGACCGGTAAAAATATGAGCTATAAGTGATTACTTTTTTGATCCTTCTGTAAGTGAAATTAGTAGAGAATGATGAAAAATTGTTGTAAAGATAGAGGCAGATATAGAGCAATGAGTCTCTACTACAGATATACAATCTAAGTTTGTTGAATTTGCAAAAAGTTATGACTATCCTAAATGAATATATTTTGAATCTGGATGAGAAAATCAAGAAAACTCTGATTTGATAACAGCTATGTGAACTGCATTTTTGATTGCTTTGTTTTTGATATTTGCTATTTTGCTTTTGCAGTTTAATAGCTTTTTGCAACCTGTAATTATATTATATAGTGTAGTATTGTGATTATTATGAGCCAATGTATGACTTTGGATAACAGGTAATTCTTATAGTTTGGCATTTATGATTGGGTTTATTGCGCTGACTGGAATCGTAGTAAATAACGCAATTGTCCTTATTGATAGAATAAATGAAGACATAGCTAGATGAAAAAATATTTTAGCTGCAATCGAAGAAACTGGTAAATCTAGATTAGCTCCTATACTTTCTACTACATTTACTACTGTTTTGTGATTGTTGGCGGTATCCCAACAAGATAAGTTTTTTGCAGGATTGGGATATACTATTATTTTTGGATTACTTTTTTCTAGTATAATGACATTGTTTATAATCCCAGCTATTTATCATGATAAAATAAAAATTATAAGATTGTTTAAAAGAAGTATAATCAGTTTTATTATATGGTTGGCTATACCATTGGCAGTTATATTACTGTTGATTATTTTATGACTTATGTTTGGTTTGAGATTATGGACATATGATCGATCTCAAATATTATTTGCAGTTATTTTTGTATTATATTTTGTGGTTTATTTGAAGCATATTCTACAATCTTGGACTAATTGACAATCTACTTATATAGATAAGATATTTAATATAAAAGTCGTTGATATAAACTGAAATACTATGTCTAAAAGAAAGGCAATCAAAAGACTGATTCTTAAATTTATTTTTATTTTGGGGCCTTTGCTTGTATGAACAATTTTGTGATGAATATTGAAAACTTTTCGAAGCGGATGAGCTATGATTGGAAATATAATTATATTGCTTGGATATTTGTTCATAATATTTTATGGTCTTTATAAGTATTGGATTAGTGATAATGATCAAACAATTTATGATGAATATTGTGGAACATTGGTAAAATTTGGAAAATAATTTTTTATCGTATAGGAAATTTAAAACAATTCCTATAGATAAAAACATCGGAAAAATCTTTTTGGGATTTTTCTCGACTTATTTTATATTATATTTTATTGGTGATGAATAGATATTTTGTTGTTTTGCTTTTGACTTTTATATGACTTGGATCTTATGTAAATTGATGGTCTTATCCTATAAGAGAATTTGTGGATACTAATTGTCAATATTGAGAAAAATATTGCAATGCCTCTTTGCCTATTATAGAAAATGCAGATTATTGGGAATATAAGAACAATAATAATTATCGTGATATATATTCTATGCTTTGGGCTACAACATATTTTGATGGTTGGGATGTTTGAATATGAACTCATCTATGAGTGGATATATCTGTACCCAAATGAACCAATGTTTATTCTATGTGAGATGGTGTCGTAATAGAAACTGCTAATAGATGAGACCGATGAAAAGTGGTTATTATAGAACATATTTTGAAGTGAAGAAAAATCTATAGTAGTTATGCCCATTTAAATGATATATATGTAAATGTCTGAGATATTGTGGCTGCAGATACTATTATATGAATAGTATGAGATACGGGTAATACTACTTGACCACATCTTCATTTTCAAATAGATATAAATGATGATGGTAGATATCCTTTTTTTCCTAGATGATGCACTGGTAGTATAGATCAAATAGTTAATGAGTCTCGCTGTCAGGAACAAGTTTTGAAAAATACTGTTGATCCAATATTGTTTATAGAAAAGCAATGAAATATAGGTATAAAAAACACTACTTATTTTGAGAAAAAACAAAATTTGGAATCAGATTTATTTATGTTTTCTGGTGATGAGCCTAGAATTCTTTGGAAGTGAGAAGTGTTTGATATATTTGTAAATAGTTTGAATAATAAAAATTTTGATGATTTATATATCTTAAATGGAGTATTGAGTGTTGATTATAATGATAAAGTTTTGAAATCAAATTTGGATAAGGTTTTGATAATAGGAACATGAAGAAATTTCTCTTTTCGTACTTTATCTCAGTGATTTTTGATAATCAATTTTGAATATAATGGTAAAATAATAAAGAAAGTGCCAATAATTGTTATAGATCCTGATATTAATGGATGATTAAGTGAACAAAAAATTTTGCTGCTTGGTAATTTATTGAAACAGATAAAACTTTAGTTTTGTAGATTTATGGAAGTTGATATTGATATTTATGTAAAGATATGTATGAATATATTGTCTTAAAACAAAAATTAATAAACAAAATTTAAATTTATGAAAAAAAATTGTTCTTTATTGAAGGCCAGCTCAAAGCTAGTCTCAATCAAATCTCTCTTTGATTATCTACAAAAGAGAGAGATTCTAATTATTGATCCAATCAATATTAGCTTTCTTAGAGAGAAATTTCCAAAAAATCTTTTTTCTCATGGAGAAATGTGGCTGTGGAATCAGTTATCTGATCCAGATCTAGGAATTAACGATATCTTGGAATTGGATGATCAGGAAGCAGCTATATTCAAATGGGTAATGATTGATGGGAAAATAACTCCAATTTCTAATCTCTTTAGTAGGTCTTTTAATCTAATTAACAAAGAATCTTTTGATTTAATCGATTCTGAAACTGACGAAGATGATGATGCTGTGTACGTTGCAATGGTTGATTTTGAAGACCTTCAATTGAATGAAGAAATTGATGAAGACACAGAAGAAATTGATTTTAGAGAAATTTCTTTGTGGGATGTGAGATGTGATGAAAGAAGTTTGTGATAAGGAGAAAAGATTTGTCAGCTATTTTATAGCTGAGGGAGATTATAATGGCAAAGAGGGAATACATGTATGTCTTACTCCTTATAATGACCTTGTGTCCTATAATGTCCTAAAGACATTATTGGGAAGCGATTTTGAGACAATAAAAAAGTCTTATTCTCCAGATTCAAAAGATACTTTTGATGAAAAAGATTTGGAGTTTCCTACAATTACTCAAGAACAAAAAGAAATGTTTCAAAATATGTATTTGGAACATTTGCAAAAACATCTGTCTTTATCTTTAACCTAAAATTATCGATAAATGATGAATCCTTCCAATTTTTGGGAGGGTTTTTTTATCATGTAGGAAATTTAAAAATTTCCTAACAGCATAACTGGATATAATTTGCCAATTGAATATTTATTCATTTTGGCAACTACATATTCTTCAATTAATCCTGATTTCTCAAGATTGAAGGAGAATATGAAAATTGTCGTTAAACTTCTTTGGGAAGTTTCGGCGACTATTTTAAAATTTAAATGAATTGATTATTTGATCTGCTTGATTTATATATTTGTCGAAAGTATCTTGTGTGGCGGTATATGTTATGAGAAAAAATTTTGAATCTTTGAAAAATATAATTTGTTGTCGTTGTAAATTATGATTTCATAAAGATCATTGATATATTATTTTTATTGAATCATATCATTGTATATCGTTATCTTCTTTTAAAATTTCATTGTAATTTTTGATATGATTTTCTATTCATTTTTTTTGATCTAAATAATACTCTTGGGCTGTTTTGTGATTTGTTTGATTGTCTGTGGTTATGATTATATTCTCATTTAAGATATCTCATTTTTCGATTGGAGATGATAGTAATGTGCGTCAAGTGTTTTTATTTTCTTGTACCGTTCGTCACTGTGGTATCAATATATCGAATCATTCTTTTTTGTTTGTATATATATTTTCTTTTATATTTTGATCTAAAAGAGTATTTATGGTATCTCATTCAATTTTTTTGTCTGATTGATCTGGCGACGTATAAGATGTCTTATCTTGTGATTCTTGTTTTATGTCGTTTGTAGCATCATGATTACATCAATACAGAAAAAGAGTCAAAATAAATAAAATAGTTGTTGTTAAGTTTGTTTTTTTCATTTTATTTTGTGGAATTAAATATTTTTTTGGATACTATGCTTATAGAACTTCTCGCATTTCTTCTATCATTGGATATAGAAAAATCCTTTTGTATGTATCATATATTTTTTATTACAAATCATGATAATTTGGATAGATTGGTCAATTCTTTTAGTGAAAACATATGGTAAAATCTATATTCCTTGTTTTTTATAGATGATTTTCGAGGGACTAAGATATCTCTATATGATTTACCTCAAAATGAGATTATATATTTTAGTATAGAATTCAAAATATTTTTATAGTATTTTTTTATAAACCAGTTTGATAAGCATCGATTGGTCATTATCAATTTTCAATCATATCTCAGTATTCTATAAAAATTTTTCATCAAAAATAATCTTTCTTTATCTGTTGGTATGTGTTGAAAACTTTCTGTTCATATTATATAATCAAATGATTCTTGTTTTAAGTTTTTTACATATGTGGTTATATCTTCGCATATAAAATTATTTTTTGGATTATCTCTTTTGGCTAGTTTTATTAGATTTGATGATAAATCTATTCATATATAATTTATTTTTATATTTGGAAATTTTTGATTGACATGGTTTATAAATCTTCATCATCAGCATCAAAATTCTAATATAGATATTTTTTTGTCCAGTGATATTTGATTTAATATAATATCTATCTCTTCTCGATGTTTTTTCCTTGTTTCATGGTATTTTTTAGCATTTTTATTATAGAAGTTTTTCAAATCTTGTTTGATTAAGATCATTTATTCTATTATAAATTATTAAAAAATTGATTGATTGGAGAATGTTTCATTATCAGATTTTTGTAAATTACTTTTTCATTTTTTGACTAGATCGGGTATATCAAATAATATTTCATCACCTTCTATAAAGACTTTTTTGAAATGTAATAAATATAATAGTGAAAGCGCTGTTATCCTAACATCATTTTTGCAATATTTTTTATAATCTTCTAGATACTTTTTGTCTCAAGTTTCTTCGTATTGTTTCCATAATTTTTCTGCCTCTAATCATGATTCTAGATTTTTACCACTTCATATAAATGTTTCTGCAACTTTATTTAATTTGAGCCTTTTACCGGTCAAATTTCGTATAAACATAAATATATCTATACTTTTATTGTTTAGTATATTGATTTCTTCTTGTCAAAGTCAAGCGTTGTATATGCATACAGGATTATCGAATCATATATTATTGAATCATATTATATATCAATCAAAATCTAATAATTTTTTTACAAATTGTGATAATCAATCTCTATCTATATATTCATAGCTCATAGTATTGTCATTTTGTGGTTGCATAGAATATCATATCAAAAATTTGAACTGTTTGACGTCGTTTGTATCAGACGTGGTTTCTATATCATATACCAAATAGGGTTTGCCCATTATGGTTGAATATTTTCATTGCCTAAACTCTTCTAATAATATATTTTCAATAGATTTTTGAGATCAATTTTTGTTTTTACCTATCATAAATAGTTTTAACATATTATTTAATTCTATCTTTTCCAAATCATTTATTTTTAATTCTATTCTTTCTTTTTCATCTATCAATATAATCTGTCAATTGTTTTGAGATACTCTAAATGTTGGTTCTCATCTTTCAAAATAATATATATCATTTCATTGTTTGAATATTCTTTTGAAAAATTCATTTAAGTTGTTACATTTTTCTTTTTTAATCACATTAGAAAAATGTTGTAAGAAATTATTTTTTATATTTTTGAGTTCTTTAGTAGAAAATCTTTTGTACATAAATTTTATATAAATAATAAAAATATTATCTATGTGTTTATCTAATATTAGATTTTGATTTTTATTTACAATAGATTTTGATTGCTTATTTTTCGCTTTGTTTTATAAATTGGTTTTCATAATTTATATAAGCGAATGAATCTAAGTTTTTTATATAAATTATAGGGTTTATTAAAAATTGATTTATTTGAGTTTTATTATTATCATCTAATTTTAGATAGAAGTTTTTTATATTGAGTGGTCTTGTATCTTGTCTAATATCTTGGAAATATAATGCTTGTATGGTTTTGCTCGCTAGATCAAATTCTGCTATAAAATTTATATCTTTTAACTCAAAACTGAGAAAAAAAGATTTTTCTCATTGTATTACATCTTTGGGCTTTATTCATAAGTGTTTTTGAAAAATCTCTGTTATTAATATGCTATTTTGATTTCATGTTAGCGATGACTCAGTAATAGTAAAATCTAATATTTCTCGTATATTTTCTGCCAATCAAAAACTACTTTGTGATAATTCAGCTAGATTATCTTTGACATAATTTTGAATGTCTGGATCACTTATTATAAAATCTGATATTTTTTGATCTTCTATATTAAATTCATATTTAATTCAGTTTTTTTCTATAGTTATAGTTTGTTCACTACATTCTAATATTTTGTAGTTACTTCTTATTTTGAGTATATCACATAATCATATATCATTAATAGATATATCTTCTATAGCTCAGTAATTATCTATATTTTCTAATATATATTGGTATAATTTGTTTATTCATCGATTTTGTGTCTCTATTAAGCTATTTATGATAATGCTAAATCATTCGTATTTAGAAAGATATATTTTTTTAACTATCAAAGTATTTAAATATTGTTCAAATGTCATATTGGTTTTTATATTCTGATTTGATATCTGAAAATGTCATTGTAACTGTATTTTTTTATTATCTAGTATTTCATTTTTTGTTATAGTTAAAAAAGACAAATTATATAATCATTGTAATAAGGTTTCAATTGTTAAATTTTGATTTCAAGACAAATTTCATCATGTCTGGTTGTTTTGATTGGTGCTTGGATTATTGTAATTTTCTAAATTTTTATTTTTGATTTGTGAGCTGAGTCAAATTATTCAAAACAAACTATTTCATTTGTTTATAGAATAAAGATCTTTTATAACATTGGAGTCACTAGATGGAATGCTTTCTAGGTTTTTTATCAAAAAATAGTTATTGAATCGATATATTTCTTCTTTGTAAAACTGACTTAAATTATTGTTTTTTAATAAGTTTTTTAGAAAATTTATATAGCTATTTATACGTACATTATTTATCCTTTGTGATTTTATATCATTGAATATTATCTGTTGAAAAGATAGTAATTTGTATATGTTTATATCTTCTTGTTCATATATTTGGTCTTTGATGTATCAATCATTTAACTCTTTTTGTACTAATATAAAATTATTTATTTTTTGAAATTCTTGTATAGATATTCAAGATCAGCATGTCTGTACTATGTCTTTTAAATCGTATTCTGTTGATTTGCTATATAAGATAATTTTTTTTATTCATTCACAAAAATTTTTATGCTTATCTGTTTGGGATAGTTTTTCATTGATTCTGTTTAATCAAGATATATCGTTTTTTATATCATATACAAAAAATGATTTTAAAAATTGATCTGTATAATAATCACACATTTTTTGTGTAATTTTATTTTCAAATATACAAGATATATTGAAGGTATTTTCTATGTTCTCATCTAAAACCATTTGTTTATTATTTTGGTTGTTGGTGTCTAATTTAGTCGAAAATACTATGTTTTTTATGACGCTTTCTAATTTATCTATTGAGTAAGAGTCGCTATCAAAATATTCTACTGCGCTTAAGATGATATTTTCATCTATTACAAAAGATTTTGGTATAATATATCATTGGTACTTTACCAAGTTATCGATAGAATATATTTGATTGGATTTGGTATATAAATCTCATTGTAATATTTCAATCTCTATCTGTTTATTATCTATTTTTTGATCATTGATTTTGTTGAATTTTTGTATTAAATCTTCTTGTAATAGATTGGTTTTATCAATATCTGGAAATATAGATATGTTTTGTAGATTATTTCTATTTATAGCATTATTTGTTATAAATAAAGAAGATATAATCAGTATAAATGGTAGAGCAAATCTAAAAACTAATATATAAATCTTTTTATATATTTTTGCTATTTTTTCATGTTCTTTTTTGAATCATATTTCTAGTTTTATTCTGTCTTCCATAGTTTTATTATTATAAAATAGTCCATAAATAAATTATACTTTTAATTTTTTTTTTGTCAAATTTTGGCTTGTTTTTGATTATATATAAATCTATTGAAAAACGTTCGTATATTTATATAACTTATTTCGTAAATTTTATTTGTTAATTTTTTTATGATGAAAAAATTATTAGCTTTGCTATTATTATCTTTAAGTGCTGTATTCTTAGTTGGTTGTGCTAAACCTGTTGTTGAAGAAACACCAGTTGTTGAAGAAACACCAGTTGTAGAAGAAATGCCAGTTGTTGAAGAAACACCAGTTGTNNGTTGTTGAAGAAGCTCCAGTTGTAGAATGAGAAGTGGTAGTTGAATAGTCTTCTAATGATATATAGCAATTTGTTGCTTGAATACAAAAATTAAAACTATAAAAAGGAATCGAAAGATTTCTTTTTTTTCTTTGTATTTGCATGAAATTAATATCTTATTTACAGCAAAATCTATGAATATCTAGAAGATCTATAGTATGATCAATAACTAATGGAATCTTTTTTTTGAATTGAAAAAAAGTAGAATCTTATAAGCAAGAAATTGAAAATAGCGATGTGTTGGAAATAAAAGATATTGAAACTAAAAAAATAATTATAAAATTTGAAGAGAAATCATATTTTAATTTGTTATTTTTTAATAAGCCAAAGTGATATGTAGTTTCTAAATCAGATTCAAATAACCAGATTATATACGATATATTGCCAGCAGAATTTAAAAATTATTATTATGTTGGTAGATTGGATAAGGATAGTCATTGATTGCTTTTGCTTACTGATAGCTCAAAATTGGTAGATGAATTGTCTCATCCTAGAAATGGGATAGAAAAAGAGTATATTGTCAAAATTGATAATATTTTGACTAAAATAGAAATTGATAAATGTTTGAATGGAGTGTATGATGATGATGAATTGTTGAAATTTAAATCTATATCCAAAATACATTCGTATTTATATAAAATCATATTACTTGAGTGAAAAAAGAGGCATATTAGAAGAGTTTTTAATTCATTATGATTTAAAGTAATAGATTTGCAGAGGATTCGTGAAGGAGAATTTGAGCTTTGAAATCTAAAAATCTGAGAATATAAATTGCTGAGAATAAATGAGTCTATATAGAATTTGTAATTATATTAATTTGATTTGTATAAAACTTTTGCTAATATGTTTGTGTTTTAGAGACTAAGATTTTTTATGGCTTTGAAGAAGAAATATAGACTTATAACTAGAGATGTGGCTTTTTTGACTAGAAAAAAATCTTTTTTTGCTAATTGATATTTTTGATTTTTTTATTATGATCAATATAAGAATCTTTCTTATAATCAAATATCAGTACATATTACATTGAAATACTCTAAAAAGGCTACTGATAGAAATGTTTTGAAAAGAGTTTTGATAAATTATATCTCTCAAGATAAAATATTTAATCTTCCAATTAATTGAAAATTTTATAAAATATTTGTCATCTTAAATAAATCTAGATTAGAAGAGTTGCATAAAAATTTTGAAAATATTGACAAAAAAGCTATGAATGTATATACTATAAAGGAGTTTCAAAATAGTTTTAATAAGTTTAAATCTTATTTATGAAAAAATTAGAAGATTTCTTTAAAAACTTATCTAAAAAGTTTACTTTAAATTCTGATAAAGAGCTTAAAGAACTGAAAAAAGTAGAAAATCAATTAAGAAAACTCAAAGAAACAGAAAATGAAACTAGTAAATGAATATGAGGTTTTTTTTCTAGTAAATCTATGTTTAAATTTTGGTTTATTGGATTGTTGGTTGTGTTTTTGTGATATTTATTATTTCAATCGTTAGAAATTATTTATTTAATTCTAACTGCTTATATAATATCTGTTGCTATGGAGTCTATAATATCTTTCTTTGAAGGTATAAGAGCATCTAGATGACTATCTATAGCTATCACTTATATAATTTTGGTTATATTTGTATTAGCTTGACTTCTATTTGTGGTGCCTTTTATTTTTACTCAATTATCAGATATTATAAAATTGTTTATGAATTATATAAGCAATATACAAAATTTACTTATGACCAAATCTTTACCTGAAATTATAGAATCTTTGAAATGGATTCCATCTTATCTGCAAGAAGATATATTAGTTTTTATAAATGATAATAATTTAGTTTGATCTTTACAGACCAAACTACAAGAAAATGTCGCTCAAATAGCTCAGATGTGAACTGTGTATGCTCAATATCTTGGTAATTGGGCGGTTAGTGTTGTATGATGATTCTTTAATTTTATGTGACAGGTGGCTATAGTTTTGACGCTAGCAGTATTGTTTTCTATAGAAAAGAGATCTATTATATGATTTATTTCTAATATATGATCATTGAAATCTAGAGAATATATTGCAATAAAACTAGAAAAATTGTATAGAAAATTGGGGATATGGCTCAAAAGTCAGCTTTTGTTGTGTGTTTTTATATGAGTGTCTGTGTATATAGCATTGTGGATATTGGCTTTTTTTGGTTTAGATTTGCCATCCAAATGATCTCTTGCTATGATAGCTTGATTGACAGAATTTATACCGTATTTGGGGCCGATATTTGCTAGTGTAGCAGCGCTTATGGTAGCTTTGTTGAATTATGGAATATATGGATGATTGATAGTAATAGCAGTATTCTTTGTAATTCAATGGATCGAAAATAATGTCTTTATACCATTGATTATGAATAAAACATTGTGAGTAAATACAGTAGTTATATTTGTTTCTATGCTTATATGAGCATTGATAATGTGATTTGTGGGTGTTTTGTTAGCAGTGCCAATTGCGGCAATTATAACTTTGATGATAGAAAAAGATTAAAATATAGCAAAAATATTGCACAAAAATTGTAAAAAATTGCGAAAATATTTAAAATCTGATCTTAAATGGTTGGATTTTTTTATTTTGGTTCTTTCCTGTCATTTCGGCGTTAAGTATTGAAGCCGGAATCTAACTAGTCATTGCGAGGAACGAAGCAATCTCAATTATTCTTTATGTTGCCTTGGTAGTTGGCGACATTTTTTAGTTTATTTGAAGAATTTTTTTATTTCTTTTTTGAGAATGTCTGTTTGAGTTTTAGAACGTTTGAGAGTAGTTTTACACTCAGCTTTCATTTTGAAAATATTTTTGAACAATTCAGGATTAAAATTTTTGAGATCTTGGATATTATCAAAAAAAGCTTTGAAATACTGATTAATAATATCAGGGAATAAAGTTTCTAGCATAT
>DJVF01000008.1 GCA_002441085.1 Patescibacteria group bacterium UBA6263 | reverse complement strand
ATTTGTAAACTGACGAAAAAGAGATTTCTTTATGTTCAAAGATATTTTCAAATACCAGTGACTAATATGATATATTAGACATTCATTTTTATTCAATCCTATCAACGCCAAGCTGTACAAAAATTCTAAATAAATTTTAGCTTCTGATTATATAATGCCTTTTATCAAAGAGCACCTATATCTTTTTATCCTACTACTCACTATCACAGAATGACCCATTACGTCTTTTGTGAGCGCAGGATTGGCAGCTCAATGAATATTACGTATAGATTACATTATTTTATTAGCATTTTTGGGAGATATTATATGAGATATTTGATTATATATTATATGAAGATTTTTTTACAAAATTTCATTTTTAAAAAAATTTCATCATTTCGTCACCCAAAAGAATATACTCAAAAAAATATTTAACAAATCTCCATTTATGTATTTTTTGATAGTCAAAATCACACCATATCTTGCTACTCCATCTCTAATATCTATGTGATTAAAAAAAATGAGCTTCTGGTCTTTTATCCAATATTCATTGCTTACATCTATCATAGTCAAAGCTGTTTACCTCACTATATGATATCTATGAAGTTTCACCCTATCACAATTGACGCGATTTCTAAATGGATGGAAACAAGTAGCAATATATCTTATAGGTGGAGTGATTTTGTTTTGGTGAGTCAAAAAACTTTACTATCTGTTGGCTAAATCTATCCAAGATTATGTCCAAAACAAAAGAGATAAAAAAAATCAATCTCAAATTAAAATATAATCATATTTTATACATTAATTATTTTAAAATGAAAAAAATTATTCTGATTACATTTATTCTATCCTGCTTATGAATTAGTCTAGCTACTGTATGATGACCTACAATCATCGACAATATCTACTATGACCAAGACAGCAGTTCTATCCGATATTCTCAAACTTTCTATGATGGCTTATGATGAAGCCAAGTCTATCAATATAATATCCCCACAAAACAAATCCAACAAATCACCAAATTATCAGACTTAGAATTTCAAGAAAACAGACTAATGTCAGATTTGGATCAGTTTAAAAAATATTTTGATAGTCAATGATATGTAGCTTTGAAAGAATTTCAATTAGACAAATTACCAATCCAGATATCGCTTACACTCGATCACTTCAATCAAATACAAGGTGAAGAACTTTTGGAACGAGTCAAAGTAGCTCCATACGATTACACAGAGAATCCAGACAATTATATGATGTCATGATATGTAAGTAGCTATGGACGAATCAACACAATACATATAGACGATCAAGTCCTCTCCCAAGTACCGATATCTACATGTCGCTTGGATCCAATCAATTTTAGATGATTCTGACTAAGCAATCTAAATACTATTCTCATCATCGCATCATCAGCCAAAAGCAATTGTCGAGAATGATGATACCTGGGAGAAGAAGTACATATCATCAACTGAATCACTCCAGAGGATAATTATTTCTTGGCTCAAAATAGCCAAATATTAGATACATACAATTATGTACCCAATCGAGAATTGAAGCCGACTACATGATGATTATATATCCAGCCACAAATGGACTGAGATAATATGGTCCAAGGGACTTTAGAAGAACAAAAAGTAGAAAAAATCTGATTATGGGATAGATTAATAGAATGGATAAAGAAAATATTGAGTAATTGAAAGTTATAAATCATATAAAATTATTGAGCTAAAAATGAACAATAAATGAGCCAAAACAAAGAAATAATAAATATATTCGGATATTTGAATTTTCATTTGAAAATCATTTTCTAAATACTAAATTATCACTCACACGAAACTAAAATTCCCAAATACCCCATTTAAATCTTACCAACCTACACAAATGAAAAATCATTTCTATTTTTGAGAAAAAATCAAAGAATACAGCGTCAGAGTACTCAACGAAAGAGAAGCTAGAGCTTGAGCTGGTATATTATTTTTCTTTGCTATGATAGCATTTCTAAATGCATTTTTGATAGGCAATTTCTATCCTATCAAACTCTTTATAGTAGCATTTCTGCTAGATTTTATCATCAGAGTACTCATCAATCCCAAATATTCTCCAAGTCTCACTCTATGAAGATTATTCGTATCCAACCAAAACCCAGAATACGTCTGAGCTCCTCAAAAAAGATTTGCTCGAGCAATATGATTGGTACTAGCAATTATAATGTTTGTATGAGTAGTCATCCAATGAACTATATGAACAATCAATGCAATAATTTGCTTAATATGCTTGATATTCTTATTCTTCGAATCAGCTTTTGGTATCTGTGTATGATGCAAGATCTACAATCTATTCAACCAAGAAAAAGCTCAGCTTTGTCCATGATGAGTCTGTGAAATAGTCAAAAAAGAAGCTATACAAAAAACCAACCGAATCCAAATTCTGATTCTGATTTTGGCTATATGATTGCTATTTGCAGTATCAGCTACTGGTCTAATCCAGACAAAACAAAATACAATGACCCCAAACGGTCAATCATCTTGATGATGTACAAGTACTTGTATATTTGGTAAGTAATTTTATCACTATAAAAAATTATGGTCTTTGATCTACAATATCGTCTGGATAAAACACTAGATAAAATAAAAGAAGCGACAATCGAAGAATACAATAATTTTTATAATATGAATATAGACAAATCCATAATTAAAATTTATATTTTCAAAGACAGACAAACTCTAGATAAAATAAAATGAAGAAAAACAGAAAATCGAATGATAGCAAATACAAAATGAACTCATATCTATCTATACGACCTAGATAAAATAGAAGAAATAAGCAAATGATACCACAAAAAAAATATATCTAAATATAATGAAACAATAAGACATGAAATAGCCCATTCATTTTATTGGTTATATTTAAATTGAAATTATTTCCGCGCTAATCGATTAAACGAAGGTATGGCTATATATCTATCATGACAAATAAAAAGAAAAAATAAACCCGTAAAATTTAAAAATTTCTTAGATTTTCGAGATAATGAATGAGAACAAGTATATATAGAATCCTGATTTATAATAGAATTTTTAATAAATAATTATGGTAAAGAAAAAATACTTGAACTAATAAAATCTCTTTGAAAAATAAAATCCAAAGAAGAATTTTTTGGGAAATTTAAAGATATTTATTGATTCGAATTAACATATGAAAATATAAATACTTTTATAAACTAATTTTTAAATGCCATTACCAGATATAATCAATCAAATTATGTTACATCTTTAGTGCTCATAGCAATACATAAGATTTAAGTAGCTGGAAAAATTATATACCTAGCAAACCATGTCAAAACCAAATGGCGGATGGTTTTGACTAGATTTTTTTGGATACTTTTTGGAGCAATGCCAAAAAGTATTTCAAGGGGTTTGGGGAAAGAATAGACCCAAATAAAAAATATAATTACTTCTTGACTCAAACAAACAATCACCTACTTTTCATTAAACCATTTTTCAAAAATTTCGCTTTGAATCAATATTTTTTCATAAATTCCAAGGTCTGATCAACATCAAACAAACCCATTTCATGTCTATCTACAAAATGTTTTACCTTTTTATTTTTTTCGGCAATCAAATAATGCATATCCATTATAGATAAATTATCTTTTTGTTGCGAAACCGTTAGTCTAGAAATTTTTAAATCATCACCATCATAAACTTTCATATGTGGTTTGCCTGGTTTATAAGAATCTTTTGTAAACCAAGGCTCAATAATCACCACTCCACCATTTTTTATATGCATAGCAAAATTCTTCAATGTTTTTTCCAAATTTTTATAAGTTTTGATATATCCAATAGAGCTAAACAAACATAAAATTACATCAAACTTTTTTTTCAGATCAAAATTGACCATATCTACTTTTTTAAAATCAATCTTTTTAAGTTTAGATTTAGCTACATCCAAAATTCATTGATTGATATCTGTTCACATACAAACAAAATCATTCTGAAAATATTTCAAATGCTCTCAAGTCCCACAAGCAATTTCTAATAAAAGATTTCAATCAGATTTTTTATATTTATCTATAATATTTTTTATTTTATTAGCTTCTTTGGGATAATCCTTCCAATGATATATCAAATCATAATACTTAGCTAAATCACGATAAATAGCTTCTTTCATAGACTAATACTTAAAAAGTAAAACCTACTTCTTCATCCCACCTCTAAACACCTCCGAAATATTGAAACAAAATTCTGCCAACAGATACATCTGATGCAGACTCACTATATCAAATATTTTTTGACCTTCTTTCAATTTTCCAAAATCAATTTCTATATTTAGACCATAGTCTTTGCCTCATTTCCATTCTACAAAATAATCAGAATACTTGAGATCAAATTGGATCTTGGAAATCTTTTTTCACTTGAGGATATAATCTTTTTGTTTGACAAAATCATCTACTTTTAGATTGATATCGGCAGTTTCGATATGGTTCAAGACATTCCTCATAAATCTAATTACTTGTTCAAATGCAAAATATTTGTCTTTTAGTTTGCTCTTGAGAAAGATCTCAAAAGATTTTTGAGTTTCTATCATTTCTCTAGTCACAGAAAATATTCCTCTAAAGGAATTGATCTCTACCATGTAGCCAAATATATTTTTCTTGTCAGGATTGGAGTATATGCCAGATAGTAATTTTTTGATAACTAGTCATTTAAGTAGAAAATTTTTTTTATCACTAGTTGGTATAGCAAAATCTAACGCATATTTGGACATATCATTGTATTTGATTACATTCTCCAAAAACTTTCACAAATACAAAAATCTATAAAATCATTGAAGAAGCTGGATATTGTCTTTTATTTTTTTGCTTATCATAAAATACTTGTATCTATAAATTATCTTTTATCAAGAAATTTTTTTACTCCTCTCTATAAAATAGAAATGGGTTATAGCAAACTAAATTATACTCATAGCAACGCTTAAGATTTCATCACTGCAAAGATTAATTGACTAAGCAAGCCAGGTTGCGCAACTCGTGAATTTGCGCAACTTGAGTTTTTGCCTACTTTTGAGTCAAGTCAAAAGTAGGTCCAAGCGAAGCGTTTTTATTTAAGAATATATTTTATCGCCCCGATAGATCGGGATAAATCTGGGCCTGCCTGACGCCTGCCTGACGGCAGTCAGGGCAGACAGGGCAGGAAAAGCCCCATAAATAAAGTTTAAATAATTATTTTCAATATATTTTATTTTCTAAGTTGAAACTTGACAGTCAATGATTTGCTTTTTCAGTTCTCGTTGATCCTCATCTGATAAAACAAACCATTCGCAAATGGTGCAACGAAATATTTTTGATTAAAAATTTCTCATTGTACATCCAATATATCTATATTCAATGGAAAATAAACTGTCGCCTTGCTTTCTCGCCATTTCTCTACAAATTCAGGCTCATAACGAGCCGGTTGCAAAGCCAATATAGATCTCTCTCTATCAGTTAAAATAATTTCGTATTTTTTTTCCAATCATTGGATAAAATCAAAATATTCCTGTGGTATATCTAATGTGTAATGTATTTCCATATTATAAACACCTACAGGCAAATTACTGATATCTATCACATCATTATCTTTTTGTAATAATACATCTCATATATCATTTTTGATTTGTATTCTTTTGTGGACAAATCCATCTACCTTGTTGAATGAATTATTGGTATCTCGAGCATAGATTTTTCACGTAGCAAAAACCGTCTGCAGATTATAATCTTTGACAAAAGATTGTAATCCCGTAGAGACATTAGATAGATAGATACTAAACATATTTTGATCCAAAATATCTTGGAAATGATTTACAAAATTTTTGGCTAAACTTTCTTTATTCTGATTAAAAAAATCTTTTACTTCCTTGATATAAATTTCCTTCTTGTTACCACGGACTTCTTTCCTTATAAGGTCGACTCAAGCATTGAGGAATTGTCGCTCCCATAGTTTTTCCTTGATGGCAGGATTTAATTTTTCTATCAGATCAGACCTCACAAAAATCACTCATTTTATATACTTATGCAAAAGTTTATCATACAAGTCTGGAGACATAGTCTGTTGTACTTTTCACATATCATATTCTTCATTAAACATTTTTTCATACAATATCTTAATATTCCTTCAGTCCATATCACTAAATCCAAATTTATTGGCCGATATAAATCATATCTGCATATCAGACAAAAATGGACTAGCTCGAGGGGCAGCTTTCAAACGAGTACGATAAGCTATAAAATCTGGATAATAAGAATCTACTATTTCAAGAGTCTGGATACGTCATTGATATACTCTCACAAATGCAAAAGATCCAAAAAATCACCCATTTGGCCTTTTTTCATTTGTATTTTGCAAAAGTACCAAGTAATTGAATGGCTTGTCTTTACCTATCAATGTAAATATTTCATCTTTGTATATCCATGCATTAGACACAAAATCCATCAAATAATCATAATTAGAGAATCACAGTTTCGCAAGATAGTCCTTATTTTTTTTGAGATACAGCCATATTTGCTCTATATCTTCTTGTTTGGTATTTAATATATTTTCTCATAATATATAGTCTTGTACCAAATCATCCAATTTCAAAATAAAATTAGAAACGTCTTTATCAAAAGTCCAAAAATAAAATGCAATTTGATCTAGATCTTCTCTGAAAACATCTATTTTATCCTTGGAAAAAACTATTTTAGTTATATTGGAATAAAATGAAAATACCGCAAAACACAATATCAAAAAAACAACATAAATCCAATTAACAAATTTAAATTTATTAGAGTTTGAGTTATCCTCACTTTTATTGATTCCAAATTGAAGCATATAATATTTTCGATCCTAAACAACCACCAATATATTATTTAAAAGCATAGATTCAAGTGTTATTATTTATTTATAATAGGAATTGTTTTGAAATTCCTATATGATAAACAAAAAAGACACTCTCGTGAGCATCTTTTATATATTAGATCATATATTTTATAATTTTTGAAGATTATCAGATACTTTATCCATATCAAATTTTTCATATCTTTGCATCAACAAATCTGCCTGTACTTTGTTCATAATTTCTTGTACTACTCATACGATGATAATTACTCACGATCATGTCACTACCATAGGCAATGAACCAATACTTTGTACTATATCTTGTATAAATGGGAAATAATTTATCAAATAACTATATGAACCTATAAGAGCAAGTCATATACCTCCCCATAGACAAAGATGCATCAAAATTCAATTTATATATTTAGCTGTTTCTTTTCCTGGTCTAATACCTGGTACAAATCATCATCTTTTTTGTATATTGTCTGATATTTTATCAGGACTAAACGTAATCATAGTATAGAAAAACGTAAACGCCACTATCAATATAAAATAAAACACAATCGCCCATACTCCAGGTTGTTGAGAGTATATATTGAGATTTATTTCAATCCAGTTTGCCATACCCATAAGTTTTTGATTCATAGGCTGAAACTGTACAATCATTTTGGAAAGCAAATATGGAAATGATACAAACGCTATAGAGAAGATAATAGGTATCATTCATACAGGATTCATAGGTATAGGAAGCATAGATGTCTGTTCTACTTTTCACCTCCTAGCATAGACTACAGGTATTTCTTTGATAGATTTGAGTATAAATATAGATAACAATATCAGCACAAGTACTATCACCAACATAAATATAATCACACCCAAAAAGCTTGTAGATCCAGTCACATCACTATATACTTGTTGTGTTATTCATGCTACTATAGAAGCAAAAATAAGTAATGATATTCAGTTTGAAATTCATTTTTCTGTTATAAGTTCACCCAATCGCATCAATCCTATTGCCCCCACAGTCATTACAAAAGCTGACAATAAAAGATTTGGCAAAGTAGGCTGTATGACAGTAGTTCACAAAATATAATTTATAAAATATACCATTCATATTCATTGCAAAAAAGCCAATGGTACTGTAAAATATCTAGTATATTGAGCTATCTTTGCTTGTCATGCCTCACCTTGTTCAGTAAGTTCTTCTAGTTTTGGTATTACAGATCACATAAGTTGCATTATAATAGAGGCATTGATATATGGCGCCAATCCAATAGCTATTATAGAAAAGCTATCCAAAGCTCATCACAAAAGCATTACAAAATAACCCAATCATCACGCATCTGGAGCAAGAGTTCTTTCCATCAAAGCAGATATATCTACAAATGGCACTGGCAAAAACACAAGCAATCTATAAATAGCCAAAATAATTAAAGTAAAATATATCTTGTCCATAATATACTTATTTTTCAATACAGAGGTAACATTTTTTACAAATTTATCTAACATTTTGATTTTTTCTAGTAAAATAAAAGCCGCTTAAGCGGTCTTTTTATCCAATATTTTTCATCATGCTTTCTCAATTTTTTCTATAGCTGTTTTAGAAAAACATTCTATTCATTCAAAATTCAAAGACTTGGTAAACTCTCAATTTCACAAAATTTTGACATTCAAAGATAATTTTTTGATATATCCAAAATCCTTCAAAATCTGTTTATTTACAGTTCACTTTTCAATTCTTTTGTCATTTTGCAAATCAGATACATTCAAAACTATGTATTCATCTACCAATTTATAGTATCTTTTGAATCATCTACTTTTGGGTCGTCTTTGCAACAAAGAAGTTTGACCTCATTCAAAACCTGGTCTAGGTGCTCATGATCTAGCCTTTTGTCATTTCAATCACTTTCATGAATAATTTCATTTTCCAGAAGCATTTCATCTTCCCAATCTCTTGGCTTTCTTATTCAATCCAGTACTTCTTTTTAAATTATGTAACTTCATTTTTTACAATATTTTTGAATAAAAAATTTATTATTTTTTAGCTTTTGTAGCTTTAGAAACTACTTTTTTGATAGGTTTTTTAATAACTTCTTTTGCTTTATTTTCAATTACAGGAGCTATTTTTTCTTTATCTTTTACCTCAGGCTTTTGAATAGCTACAACTTCTTTTGCTTTATTTTTATCATCTCCCTCTACATTAGTATCTTTTTTATCTTCTACTATTTTTTTATCATGCAAAGCATTAAAATGATCAGCATGTTTGTATTTTGTCAATGCTCTTATAGTAGCCAAAGCATTATTTAATTTATTGTTTGACCCAACTATTTTGGATAACACATTAGAATATCCAGCCAATTCCAAAACAGATCTCACTGATGATCCAGCCTTCAAACCAGTACCTGCAGAAGCTGGTAATAATTTTATAAAACAAGCTTTATAATTCAAAGAAATAGGATAGGGAACTGTATCTGATTTTGTAATAGGCACTATAAACATATTTTTATATGCTTCATTAGCAGCTTTTTTCACAGCAGAAGTCACATCATTACCTTTAGATAAGCCTATTCCAATTTTTCATTTTTTATTACCCACCAAAACTGTTGCCCTAAAAGACAATCTTCTTCATCATGTAGTTACTCTAGTTACTCTTCTAACTTCCAACAAAAGTTCTTCAAATTCTTTTTTTGTTCTATTTTTTTCTCAAGTCTCTGGTCTCATTAAAATAATTATATAATATAAAGTTTATACAAAAATAATATTTATTATAGTTCTAGTCAACCCTTTCTCATTCACTCAGCAAAAGCTTTTACTCTTCAATGATAAAGGTTACCATTTCTATCAAAAGAAACTTTTTTGATACCATCTTTCAATAATTTTTCTGCTAATACAATACCAGCAGATTCTGCTCTTTGAGTTTTAGTCTCTCATTTTTGTCATTTATCTATAATATTTGTCAATACCTTACCATCTACAGCAATAACCTGTGCTTTTATAAACATATTTGATTTATTTATAACTACTCTAGGATTGTCAGTAAATTTCTTTATTTTAAAATTTACCTTATGCTTTCTTCTAGCATATTTAGCAACTTTTTGTTTAAGTGTTTTTCACAAATTTCTCATTTAAACTTATATTATAAAAATAAACTATTTTTTAGCTGTTTTACCAGCCTTTAACTTTATAACCTCATCTATATATCTTATTCATTTTCATTTATATGGTTCAGGAACTTTTAGAAATCTTATATTTGCAGCAACTTGTCACAAACGTTCTTTATTTATAGATTTTATACTGATAATATAATTTCATTTTGGATCCTGTTCTACTCAAACTTTCATATCTGATGGTATTTCAAAATTTACCTTATGCGACAATCACAAAGCAAACACAAGTTTTTGTCATTCTAACTTGACTGTATATCCAACTCACATCAAAAGTAGTTTTTTTTCATATCAACTAGTCACTCATTCTACCATATTGCTTATCAAGGTTCTAGTCAATCATCGAATATTTCTTTTATTTTCATCCAAAACATTAACATGAAGTTTATTTTCCTCTTGTTTCAAATCTACACAATCCAAAAAATTATAAGACAATTCTCATTGAGGTCCTTTTATTTTTATAATATCCTTTTCTATCAAAACCGTTACTCATTCAGGTATAACAATAGATTTCTTTCCAATCTTTGACATCACTAAATATTTAATATTTTAAAACTTTTTATATAATCACAATTACAAGACTTTAATATATCTCAGCAATAAGCTCTCATCAAACCTTACTTTTTTTAGCAAGATGAGCAGCCATAAGTCATTGATTTGTAGATATTATACCTATTCATTTACCACCAGCTACAGTTTTGATGTCTTTATAACTGACATACCATGGCCTAGATGGCTTGGAATAAAATTTTATTTCTGGAATATCATCAACAGGGTTTTCTACTTTTTTCAAAAATACTTTTATAAAAGCTTTTTTATCTTCTTTTATAATTTCAAAATCATTTATAAAACCATATTGTTTCAATAATTCCAAAATCTTTATTTTAAAATTAGAAAAAACTACTCAATCTACAACCGTTTTACGAGCCATATAAGCGTTTTTGATTCTAATAAGAAGATCATGAATAGGGGCATTAACATAAGTCATTACTCGTTTTTTTAATAATAAATTAAACCAAAAATTACCAGCTAGCTTTTCTCAATCACATAATCATTCAGTCTCTAGCATATTTTCTAAGACAAACTCTACATATACCAAAATCTCTTATAAAAGATTTAGATCTCCCACATAATCTACACCTATTGTAATACTTCGTAGGTCTTTCTAATGCTTTTCATTTTACAAATCTTTGTTCATACATTTTCCATTGTTTTACTTTCAAGGATGTCTTTGCCATCAATAAATATTATAATTTAAATACAAATCATAAGCTTTCCAATAATGCTTTTGATTGTTCTGCGTTTTTTCAACTTGTTACTATAGTTATTTGCAATCACATAGGTATCGTAACATCATCCAATCCCAATTCCGGGAATATATTATAATTTGGCATACCAATATTCAATACTCAACTAGGATCAAAACTCTTGAATGATATTCAATTAAAATCTCTAAATCTTGGTAACACCAATTTTACAAATCTATCCAAAAAATCATTAGCTCTTTTTTTTCTAAGTGTCACTTGCATCATTACAGGCAATCATTCTCTAAGTTTAAAATTAGAGATAGCTTTTTTAGATTTTATTATACGAGATTTCTGTCAAGTTATTCTCTTTAGATTTTTTTCAAATTCTTCAAAATCTTTTTGTCACTTTCTAGTAACCAAAGATCATATTCAACAAGCCACGATAACCTTTTGTATTCTAGGTACAGAATTAATATTTTTTATTTTTAGCTTGTCTTTTAATTTTAGCAAAGCTTCATCTTTTTCTGTAATCTTCTTGGGCATAATTTTTTAAAATAGTATAAAACTAGTCTAACAAAGAATTAAATTCTTTTGATTTTCTAATATTTTTTCATTTAGAATTTGATTCTATCTTTATTTTAGTTCATTTTTTTTCAGCTTCCAAATAGTACATTACATTAGAAATATGTATCGGTAATATTTTTTTTATAAATCATTTTCCTTTTGTTGCTCTCTTGGCTTCATTTACTCATTTTACATAAACAAGATCCCCATTTATATTTTCTATAGTAGAGATTTTTCATTTATTTTTTCATGAGATAACAATTACAGGATCTGATTTCTTTAATTTTTTCATTTTCTAAACAATTAATTTTAAATAAACAATTCTGAATTCTTAATTTTGAATTATAAATTGATTAAAGTACTTCCTCAGCCATATTAGTAATATTTTTGTATCACAAATCTTTCAATTCTCTAGCAACAGGACCAAAAACTCTTTTCCCAATAGGACTTAAATTTCATTTTGCATCCTTAGTCAACAAAACAATAGCATTATCACCAAATCTGATATAAGACCCATCAGATCTTCTAGTTTCTTTCTTGGTTCTAATAACTATAGCTCGCACAACTTGTCATTTTTTTACAGATCAAGTAGGAGTAGCTTCTTGAATTGCAACTACAACCTTGTCTCATATTATAGCTTTTTTAGCCATAGAAGATTTTATTATTCTGATTATTTTTGCTTTTTTTGCTCAACTATTATCAGCAACAACAACCACCGATTCATTTTGTAACATTTTTGAAACCTAAAATATAAAACTATAAAACCTTAATCAACTTCCATCTTTTTGACTTACTAACTGGTTTATCTTCTCTTATCAAAACCTTATCTCACATCTTTGATTCGTTTTTATCATCATGAGCATAATACTTTTTTTTAACAACAAATCTTTTTTTATACAAAGGATGAGTCTTTACAGTTCTAACCAACACAGTACGAGTATTGTCTACTCTATCACTTACAATTTCTCCAGTAAGTTCCTTGATATTTTTATTTCATATTATTGTCATGTTGTTCTTTTATCTTAGATTTTAAAACAGTATTTACCCTAGCTATTTTTTTACGAGTTTCAGATATATCACTAGTTTTTTTTAAACCACGTATAGAATTTTTCATTTTCAAAGAATACAAATCAGATTTCATCTTCTTTCTCATATTTACAAGTTCTTTTGGTGATTTATCAGACAAGTCTTTCATAAATAATCACTTACCTTTCATTTCCAATAATTTGAATAAAATAAAATACTATCTAATTTCTCATTTTGTAATAACTCTAGTTTTTACAGGCAACTTTTTTCATGCAGATGTCAAAACTTTCATAGCCTCTTCCTGTGACAATCATGTCAATTCCAATATTATTTTTCATTTTCTAACAGCAGCTGCATAAATATTTACATCTCATTTTCAAGTACCCATAGGCATTTCCAATCATTTTTTTGTAAGAGGAACATCAGGAAAAACCCTAAACCAAATCTGTCATACTTTTCTAATATTTCTTACGACAACCTTTCTAGCAGCTTCCAATTGTTTATTGGTTATATGTCAACTAGTAATAGCTTTTAGTCAGTATTCTCAAAAAGAAATATAACTTCATCTAACACTTTTACCACTCAATGGTTTTACATGTCTCTTTCTAAATTTCCATCTTTTGGGAGTTAATAACATCTTATTTAATACAAATTATTAAAAGTTAATTGATTTTTTGGTCTTTTTTTTATTTCCATACAAAGTTCACTTTTCTATCCAAACCTTTACTCACAAAACTCAATATTTAGTCATAGCTTGTAAATAATGGTAGTCTATATCAGACCTAAAAGTCTGCAAAGAAACTCTTCATTCTATAAATTTTTCTGTTCTAGCTATATCTGATCAATTCAATCTTCCTCATATCTGTATTTTTGCTCACAAAGCTCATTTTTCAAGAATCTTAGATAATGTATTTTTTGCAACTTTTCTATATGGCATTCTAGCTTCCAATTGAGTCGCAATAAACTCAGCCATTACTCTAGCCGAAAGTTCAGGCAATCTAACTTCTTTTATGTTGATTTTAAAATCTTTTGAGAACATTTTTTTCAAAGCTTCTTCAGCTTCTTTAATTTTAGCTCATTGTTTTCACATTATTACACCAACTTTAGATGCAAATATTATTATTTCTCATTCTCTAAGTGTTTTACGAATAACAACTTTTGATATACCAGCTCTTGGAAATAATTTATCTATAAAATTTCTAATTTTGATATCTTCTACAAAAAAATCCGCACTAGCCATTTTGGTTTTTGCAAACCATTCAGCAGGCCAAGATTTCATTGTTCACACTCTCATTCAAATAGGATTTACCTTTTGTCACATAATTAAATTTACTTAATAATTAAATAAGACTAATAAACTTTTCAAAAGTTTAAAGTCGCTTTTATCCAACTTTATCAGATAAAATAACCTTCACAAAAGCTCTATGTTTTATAATATAATTTACTCTAGACCTAGATACAAATCTGATTCTTTTTAATTTTGGTCCTCTTCATATTTCTATTCTGTCGATCCACAAATCCTCAATCTTTAATCAAGCAACAGTAGCATTAGCTACAGCAGATCTTATAACTTTATATAATATTTTTGCAGTTCTTTTGGGAACAAACTGCAAAGATTCCATAGCTTCTTTTGCTTTTTTTCACTTCACAAATTTTGCCATCAAAGATAATTTCTTATCAGAAGTCAAAGCATATTTTAAAGTAGCATTAGCCGTATTACTCATAAGCAAATATATACATATATAAATAATAAATAATAATTAATTTATTTTTCAATTAGGAAACAAATTTCATCAGATTTTTGATATACAATTAGAAAGGATGTCATCTAAATGTCCTAGTAGGAACAAACTCTCCCAATCTATGTCATATCATATCTTCAGTCACATAGACACTAACAAATTGTTTTCAATTATGAACAGCAAAAGTAAATCATATCATTGGAGGGACTATATGACAGGCTCTATCCCATATTTTGATAACTTTTTTTTCTCATCAATCAGTCATCTTATTTACTTTATTCAAAATCTTTTCATTCACATAAAACCCTTTTTTAAGAGATCTTGCCATTTATTTAACAAACTTAAACAAATAAAATTTTATAAAATATAACATTTTCAAACAACTATTTCTTTACTCTCTTAGAAACAATAAACTTTGTAGATCGTTTACCACTCTTTCTTGTTTTTATTCAAGATCCTACAAGCTTTCAAGTAAATGATTTTGGTCATCTCTTTGATCATATTGGAGAATGTCATTCTCATCATCCATGAGGATGATCTACAGGATTCATATTTTTTCAAAGAACATGAGGCTTTTTACCAAGCCATCTTTGTCTTCATGCTTTACCTATAACTATATTTTTATGTTGTTCATTTCATATTTCTCATATAGTAGCTCGACAATTTTCATTAAATTTTCTTACTTCTCCAGAAGGCATCTTAATAAATACCAATTTTTGTTGATCGTCTTTTCATGCTATAGCAGCAGAAGTACCTGCTGATTTTATAAATTTTCATTTACTAAAAGGAGTCACTTCCAAACAAAATACATTCATACCCTCGGGGATATCTTTAAGTTGTTTTCTATTTCCAGATTGTATTGGCGCCTCTTCTCAATTGGTAACAATATCTCACACCTTTATTCACTTCCAAGCCAAAACATATCTCTTTTCTCAATCTGCAAAAGATAATAAAGCTATCCTAGCGCTTCTGTATGGATCATACTCTATACTTACAACCTTAGCAGGTATTCATAATTTATCATAACCTTTAAAATCGACTATTCTATAAAGTCTCTTATGTCATCCTCACATAAATCTAGAAGTTATTCTTCATCTATTATTTCTTCATCATGTTTTACCCAAAAAAACTGTCAAAGACTTTTCAGGTGATGTTTTAGTAATATCACTAAAATCATATCATATCATGAAACGTCTAGATGGAGTATAAGGCTTGTATTTCTTTATTGCCATTTAAAATTATTTCATATATCTAAAATATTATTCTCAAATTTCTATTTTATCTTTTTTATTTAGAGTAATAACAACTTTTTTATAAGACTTTCTAACCAACTTTCTTTGTCATCTTCACTTAAAAGCCACATTTATAATATTTATTTTCAATGGATCTACCTTGTAAAGATAAACTATAGCAGCTCTCACGTCATTTTTATTTGCATCCTTGTGTATCTTAAAATAATACTTATTTACAGATTCTTGCTGTTTATAAGTTTTTTCTGTTACCATAGGAGCTAAAATAATCTCATAAGGAGAGAATTTTTTTATAGCTTTAGTAGAAGAATTTTTGATCGCTCTTTGTTGTAATATTTTTTTGAAGGTCATCTATATCATATTATATCTAATAAATTATTTATTTAATATTTCCAATGCTGATTGCAAAAACAATACTTTATTATAATACATCAAATCATAAGGATTGATATAATCAACTAATATATATTTTACATTTTCCATATTAGAAAAAGATTTTTCTATTAAAGGGCTTCTTTTATCCATAACAAACAAAACTTTTTCATTTTGTAATCATATATTTTTGAGCACAGAAATAGCATTTTTAGTTTTGATATCTTTAAATTCAAAAGAATCTAATCACAAAATAGCATTATCCTTTGCTTTTAAACTAATCAGTCAATTTATAGCAAGTTTTCTAGATTTTTTATTCATAGACTTAGAAAAATTTCTTTCAGTCCTAGGCCCAAAAGCTACTCATCATCATCTTCTAATAGGAGATCTTTTTTCTCATGCTCTAGCATTTCCAGTTCATTTTTGTTTGAATATCTTTTTATTTGATCACGCAACTTCTCATCTAGTCTTTGTATTTGCTATACTCACACGAGCATTTGCCATCTGATACAAATAATATTCATGCAATAAATTGGGACTTACAGGAGAATCAGAAAAACTACTCTCATTCAACTCTATTTTAGAGACAACCTTTCATTCTTTATTATAAACATCTACAGAGTATACCATTTTCATAAATACAAAATCGTAAAATATTATTCTATTATAAACTTTAGCAAACCATTATAAGCTCAAGGCAAAGATCATTTTATCATAAGAAGATTTTCATTTTCAGAAGATATAACATCCAATATCTTAATTCTTTTTAAAGTAAT
>DJVF01000025.1 GCA_002441085.1 Patescibacteria group bacterium UBA6263 | reverse complement strand
AAGAAATGATTTGATATCTTTGGACTATTCTGTCTCTGGTTTCGTGGCTTCTTAGATCCAAAAATCTATATTTTAATCTGAGTGTTTCTCAGGTGTGTTTGGCATCACTTATTGCAAAAGGCAGCGCCTTGGATTGTGATAAAACTAGGATTTGTTGACAGTCCATTTCTATAGTTCATGATTTTATTTTGGTGTTGATATCGTCTGAAGATCTAGAGATTATTCTTCATATGATTTGTATCACGGATTCTTTTTTGAGTTTGGTGATATAATCTATATCTCAGAAACTATCACGAGAAAATTTGATTTGAAAAAGTTCTCAATCTTCTCTGAGGTCTATAAATATTAGTTCTCAATGATCGCGGATAGATAATATTCGTCAGGTAAGTGTGACGATCTGTCATATAAAAGTTTCATCTATTTGTTTGATGGTGTGAGTTCTATACTCGCTTTGTATTATTTGTTTGTAGTCTTTCATTTGGAAATGTTAAATTATAAAATTGAAATGTTAAATTGTTTTGTAATCGCGAGGAATGAAATGACGTGGCGATCTTAGAATAAAAAATTAAGATTGCTTCGTCGTTGTACTCCTCGCAATGACGGTCAATTTATTATCTTGAGCATTTTTCGTGAGATTGTTTTGAATTTCATTTGAGTATTTTATAGAGTATAAAAAAAGCTCCTCTAGAAATCTTTCTAGAGAAGCGTATGTAAGCGTTTAAATTTTTTATCTAGAAAAATCTCCCAATAGGAATTTGGTTATTATTTAAATTATTATTGTTTGATTTGGATATAAACTTTTTCATGGGAATTTTATAAGATATAAGTGTGATGTTAGTATAAGAATTTGCTTGAAAAAAGCAAGATTTGTTTATATTGGGTTTTGATTTTGTGGATTGCAAATTTTGCTAATATTTAAAGTTATTTCATATGAATAATTTTTTTGGAATCAAAAGTTGTTGGTTTGCCGTAGATAGCTATTCAATGGTTAAATATTTTTTGTCAATTTTCTTTACTATGTCGTCTTTTATTTAGTTCTTGATATGTTAAAAAAGTGCGTTTGAATGCGTATGGATCTTCAAAGTAAATTTTGTTATTATCGTATCATATTACAACTACTCGATGTCAATCTTTGTAATTATTAGTATAATCTGTAATTTTATCATTCCAAGCTTGTAGTAATATTATTATTGGGATTCTTTTGTCTATATATTTTTTTAAATTATCTATTTCCATTTCTTGAGAGTCGTATTTTAATCAATATTTTTTAAATATTTTTAATATTCATTGAGTCGTGGTTCAATCTTTGGGATTTGTTTTTGCTCGTTTGATAATATGTTCTTCAAATATTTCTATGCCATAATATGCTAAGACTGCTTGTATTGCTTTAGCTCAACAATCATATTCAAATGTTTGTATAAGTTCTGGAAAATCTAAAGTTTTCATAATATGATAATTATTTTTTTAAATAAAATTTTTGTAATATCTCTATCATTTCATCAAAACTTGGCACATATCAAGAAAATACTAGTTCTTCGTCTATAACCAATCATGGTATGCTAGAAATATTATAATTCATCATACTAGATAAGTCCTGAATATTTTGTATTTCAGCTTTGATTGATAGTTGGGATAATGCGTTTTGAAGTACTAATTCCAAAAATTTACATTTGGAGCATCATGGAGATCAGAGTATTTTGATTATCATATTTAATAGTTTTAATATTAAGATTTTTTATATAAAATTTCTACAACTTCTTCATCTGAGACAAAAGTTTTTGTGATTATGTTATTTTCTTCTTCAGTAAAAAATTTTACTGGAATATATGTCCCTTGTGTGATTCCTTTTCCAATAGTATATTCTGTAATAATTATTCTACATATAAATTCTCGATTAGAAGTCCTTAGATCCATTGGAACATTGATTTGATATAATCTATGTTCGTTCTTTTTGAATGTGTATTCTTTCCCTATTTTTAAATCTTTTGGAATATTCTCCCTATCTAATCTCAGACATGCTTGTAGTAAAATTTGGTTTCACATAATTATTTTGAAAAATTTAAATATTTATCTCATCCTGACATTGTTTCAAGAATTCATCAACTGAGATTTCGTATTGTTTTTTGGATTTGAATTCTCTGATAGATAGAGTATTTGTACTTTGTTCTTTTTCACCTACTATTAAAAGATATGGAATTTTCATAAGCTCTCCGTTTCTAATCTTTTTGGAGAAAGAATCATCGCTATCGTCTATAGAAATTCTAAATCATTTTTCTTTAAATTTATTTTTAATTTGTTCAGCATAATCGTTGAATATTTCTGCAACTGGAATGATTTTGATTTGTTTGGAGGCTAGTCGTAGTGGAAAGGCACCAGAATAATGTTCCAATAAAAATCATATAAATCTTTCGTGTGTACTTAGTGGTGCTCTGTGGATACATATAGGAGTTTTGTCTACTCAATCTTTATCTTTGTATGTAAGATTGAATCTTTCTGGTACTGCAAAATCTACTTGATTGGTTGCTAGAGTAAATTCTCTACCTATTACAGATCGAATTTGAACATCTATTTTGGGCCCGTAAAAGGCTCATTCATTGTCTGCTTCTACAAATGGAATATTATTTTTGGTCATGACCTCCCTGATTTGATTTTCAGTTTTGATCCATAGAGCTTCGTTGTCTACGTATTTTTTGCCTAATCATTCTTTGCTATGTTTGGATAGTCTCATTTGGTATTTTTCTATTCAGAAAAGATTGAAGTAGTATTGATAGAGTTCCATTACTTTCATAAATTCAGTTTCAAATTGATCTTCTGTGCAGTAGATGTGAGCATCATTCATAGCCATAGATCTCACTCTCATGAGTCCAAATAATGAGCCTGAATCTTCGTATCTGTAGCAATGTCCGTATTCTGCAAATCTTATAGGTAAGTCTTTGTAACTTTTGGGTTCTGCTCAATAAATTTTGTGATGATGCGGACAATTCATAGATTTGAGATAATATGTCTCTCCATCTAGTTGCATCGGAGGAAACATAGATTCTGCATAATATGGCAAATGTCATGATCTGAGATATAGTTCTTGTTTGGCTATATGGGGTGAGCGGACTCTCATGTATCATTGCTCTTCTTCTTTTCTTTTTGCAAGATTTTCTAACTGGTCTGCTATGATAGTTCAGTTTGGAAGCCAAAGTGGGAGTCATGGTCAAACCTCATCGTCAAATGTATAAATACCAAGTGCTTTACCCAATACTCTATGATCACGTTTTTTGGCTTCTTCCATCATAGTTTCATATTCTTTTAATGTATTTTTATTTTCAAAAGCTAGACAATAAATTCTGGTCATCATTGGGTTTTTTTCATTTCATCTCCAGTATGCTCCCGCTATTCTATCAGCTTTGAATCCATCTACAAACACTTCTTTAGTATTTTGTACATGAGGTCATTCGCACATATCTATAAATGTTGCAAAGTTTCATTGTTGTAATGCCTCAATGCTTAGAAGATATTCGTTGATCTTAGCATATTTTTCTAGGTATCAGGGTTTAGTGTCTTTGAGTAGTCTATCTTTGGCTTCTAGAGGAATAGTATTGATATAAAAAGAAAAAACAGTCTCTCACTGAGATTTGAATTCATCTAATAACTCAATTTTGAATTCTTCTCACATGATTTTGATAATTTCTTTTGCTTGGTCATAATCTGTTTCTATCCTATGGAATGGTTGATTCTCTTTTGTGATTTTTTGCATATATTTTGTCAGATCTTTTAGATTTTCTTCTTTGAATGTGACTCCATCTGAAAAAATAAAGTCATAATAAAGTCATGTATCGATAGCTGGTCAAATTCAGAGTTTGGCTGATGGATCGATAGTCCTTTGGATAGCTTGAGCAAGTATATGCGCCAAACTATGACGTGGTTTGAATAGTTGATTTTCTGAGTTCATTGTGTTTTTTAAATAATAAATGTTGTTTTTTACTTTTGTCGTTGCGAGGCACGAAGCAATTTAATTTGTTTACAATATAAGATTGCCACGCTACGCTCGCAATGACTATTTTGCTATATAGCTTAAATAATTTTGTAAAAAGCTTGGTTCTTTGAAGTTTTTTAATTCTTCTAGTGTCAATCGTTGTATGTTTTCCGTATCTTCAAGAGCTTGAGCTTCTCATGATAATCGTTTACATCAGAATGTTATATATAGGCATTTACGGTTATCTTGATTAATATAATAGTTTCATAAAAACTTTATTTCCGTGACATGTATTCATACTTCTTCTAGAATCTCTTTTTTTAAATTTTCTTCAAGTACATTGTGTCAGTTTTGAGCCTCCAATTTTCATCATACGATTGTCCAGTATCATGGATAATGTTTTTCATTAAGAGATCTTTGAGCAATCAAATATTTGTCATCTTTTTGTATTCGAGCATTGGTCACTATTAAGTATATTCATGGTCAAAATTGGTTCATGTTGATTGTTTTAAATAAAAAAAATCTCCTTCCGTATTGTTTGGTAGGAGTAGTTCATAATTTTTTTCTAACGTTAAACTCCTACCAGACTTTGGTTGTTATCGTAGTAGTGTTTGTTAGAGTAGTTTTTTTCATTTGTTTTTCCAATGAATATTAAACTAATTCAACTATAATCTATTTTGAATTATAAATCAAGTAAAAATAAGATTTATAAAAATGTTTTTATTGACTTTTATTGTAGAATATCTATATATTGTCGGTGTAAATAAAAAATACTAACAATAAAAATAAAAATTTATGAAAAAAAATGATTTTTTGGAACTATCTTCATTAACTGCTATTTCATCAATTGATGGGCGTTATGCTGATAGGACCGTCAATCTTAGGAAGTGCTTTTCTGAGTTTGCTCTAATTAAATATAGGGTAGAGGTGGAAATCGAATACTTCAAGGCTTTGTGTAATGTTTTGCCTCAGCTTAATGATTTTGATCAATTTGCTTTTGGTTATTTCGATCATCTGATAGAAAGGTTTTCTATTGAAGATGCTAAAAGAATCAAAAAATTAGAAAAAACTACTAATCATGATGTTAAGGCTGTGGAATATTGGCTCAGGGAAAAATTTGATGAGTATGCTGATCCTAGTATAGGTGGTGTCGATATTTCCAAATATAAGGAGTTTATTCACTTTGGATTGACTTCTTATGATATCAATAGCGTGGCTTGGAATATGATGATAAAAGATGCTTTGAACCATATTGTTTCTGAGTTAGAAGATCTTATATTTGAACTGTATTATAGCTGTGTTAGTGTTTGGAAAGAAATCCCAATGCTTGCTCATACTCATGGACAACCTGCTTCACCTACAATGCTTGGTAAAGAAATTCAAGTCTTTGTAGAGAGATTAAAAAGATTAGTTAGTCAAATTTCTACTTATAGTTTTGAAGCAAAATTTGGTGGAGCTACAGGGAATTTAAATGCTCATTATGTTGCTTTCCCTGAGATTGATTGGCATTCGTGGGCAGATGAATTTCTTTTGACTAAACTTGATCTTGTACGTCAAAGGACAACAACTCAAATCGAAAGTTATGACAACCTTGCAGAACTATTCGATATCTGTAAGAGAGTAAACACAGTGATGATTGATATGTCTCGTGATATGTGGGCGTATATTTCTATGAACTACTTCAACCAAAAAACTAAGTCGGATGAAGTAGGATCTTCAGCTATGCCACACAAGGTCAATCCTATTGATTTTGAAAATGCTGAAGGGAATGCTGGCATAGCAATTGCTTTGTTTGAACATCTTGCAACAAAACTTCCTGTATCGCGTTTGCAACGTGATTTGAGCGGATCAACAGTAGAGAGAATTATTGGAGTTCCATTTGCTCATATGCTGATCACTATCAAATCTTTACAAAAAGCATTTGGCAAAGTTGAGCCAAATTTGAATAAAATTAATTACGACCTTGCTAATAATTGGGCTGTAGTTTCTGAGGGTATTCAGACTATACTTCGTCGGGAATTCTATCCTGATCCTTATAAGGCCCTTAAAGAGCTTACTCGTAAAGGAGAGGGTGGAATTAGCTCAGAGATTATTCATAATTGGATAGATGAGCTTGATGTGAGTGATGACATAAAGGATGAACTCAAAGCAGTCACACCATTTAATTATCTTGGCAAGTAAATATTGTTTTGAATTTGAATCTCTCTTAGGTTTTCTGGGAGAGATTTTTTTATATTTATTTTGTTTTAATCTTGAAATTAAAAACTGAATAAATATCTTGATGGAGGTTTTTGAAAATTTGTGTCCCTCAACTGTTTGATGGGATTTTTTTGTAAATTTTATTTTTTAATATATTTGTATAATGATTTATAATTCATTGGAAGTTTACGAGGCTGGAAAAGATTTGGAAGAATTTCTTTTGATACAATCTAGAATAAATCAAGAGTTTGAAGATGGGATTAAGACATCTTTATTAGAAGAATTGAAAAATACTTATAAAAATTGATCAAATCTTTGCAAATCTAATGAACTTATGAAGGTTTTATTGAAATGAAGAGAAATGTTAAAAAGTTGATAAAAAATAATGCTTGGATATGGCAGTCGATAACTAATTTAATTAGAATATTTATCTTAATTTTGTTTTTTTTTGGATTTTTTGGTCATATAATGTTGAAAAGTCGCTAACCAATATATATCGAGACATAAAAATTTTAATGAATTTTCTGTTGTATTTATTGATTAATACAATATATAGGGGTCAGTCGTAGATTCGACACACTATATGTTGTATATTTTCTTTGATATGTAAATACAAAAATAATTATAAACCTGCTTGTTGCAGACAAGTTTTAAATTATAAATTATAAATTAGAAGGATGGCTATTTATAAAGTTAGAAAAAGAAATTGAGCTATTGTAGATTTTGATCAAGCAAAAATTGAAAAAGCAATTAGGCTCGCTTTTGAATCTATTGGAAATGCAGATACTGATAATTTTAAATTGATTAGTACTAAAGTTATAAAATCAGTAGAAAGGAAAATAGGAAAAGAAATTCCAAATGTAGAAGTTATACAGGATATTGTAGAGGAAGTTTTGATGGCAGAGTGATTTGTGGATGTTGCAAAAAACTATATACTTTATCGTCAAAAAAGAGCTGAATCTAGGGCCACCAAAAATGTTGTTGTAGAAGTGGGTAATACAATGGATGAATATTTACAACAAAGCGATTGGAGAGTCAATGCAAATGCAAATCAATGATATTCATTGGGTTGATTGATACTAAATGTTTCTGGTAAGGTAATTGCGAATTATTGGTTGAGTCATGTGTATCCTAGTGAAATAGGTAGTGCTCATAGAAATGCAGATATGCATATACATGATTTGGATATGTTTAGTGGTTATTGTGCATGATGGAGTTTGAGGCAATTGTTGGAAGAATGATTCAATTGATTGAGTAATAGAGTACAGTCTGCTCCTCCCAAAAATCTTCAATCAGCGGTCAATCAGATGATTAATTTTTTTGGAACATTACAAAATGAGCGAGCTGGGGCTCAGGCTTTTTCATCTTTTGATACATATCTTGCTCCCTTTGTACATAAATACAAAGTAGAACTTCAAAAAGATTTAGATCAATTGGGAGTCAAATTTGAAAATGAAAAGGAAAGAAAAGAATATATAGAAAAAAATACATACAAGTATGTGACTCAACAAATGCAAAATTTTATATTTGGATTGAATGTCCCATCTAGACGAGGTACTCAAACCCCATTTACCAATATTACTTTGGATTGGAAATGTCCTGAAGATCTCAAGGACAAATCTTTGATGTTGGGATGAATAGAAAAGTGATATTATCCTAAAAAATTTTCAGAACTTGAAGATGAGATGAGACTTATAAATAGGGTTTTGATAGAAGTTTATACTGCCTGAGATTGGACTGGAGCGGTATTTACTTTCCCAATACCTACTTACAACATAACAGAAGATTTTCCATGGGATGATCCTGATGTAAATCTGCTTTTTGAGATGACAGCAAAGTATGGTATACCATACTTTCAAAACTTTGTATGATCTCAGTTTAAAGTCAAAAAAGATAAAAATGGTAAAATAACAAAAGTACAAAATCCTGATGCTTATAAACCTTGAGCAGTTAGATCTATGTGTTGTAGATTGCAATTGGATCTTACACAACTTGAAAAGAGATGATGATGACTTTTTGGATCTGCTGAAATGACTGGATCTATATGAGTCGTTACTTTGAATTTAGCTAGAATATGATACAATTTCAAAGATGATAAAGAGTGATTCAAAAATCAAGTTTTGCGTCTTATGAATCTTGCTAAAACAGCTCTTGAATTAAAAAGAAAAGAAATAACTAAATGGCTGGAAGCATGACTTTATCCATACACAAAAAGATATCTACATTCATTTAGAAATCATTTTTCTACAATAGGTATCAACTGAATGAATGAAGCAATACAAAATTTTACAAATGGTAAAGAAGATATTTCCACAGATCGATGAAAAGAATTTTCAATAGAGATATTGGATTTTATGAGAGAAAAACTTAAGGAATACCAAGAAGATACTGGTAATTTGTATAATTTGGAAGCTACACCTGCTGAGTGAACAACTTATAGATTTGCAAAAGAAGATAAAAAACAGATTCCCAATATTATACAAGCAGGAACAGATGATGCGCCTTATTATACAAATTCTACACAGCTTCCAGTATGATATACAGATGACCCTTTTGAGGCATTGGAAATGCAAAACGAATTGCAGTGCAAATATACTGGATGAACAGTTTTGCATCTTTATATGTGAGAGAGATTATCAGATGCAAAATCATGTAAAATGCTTGTAAAAAAAGTAATAGACAACTATCAACTTCCTTATATCACTATATCTCCTGTGTTTTCTATATGTCCTAAACATGGTTATATAGTTTGAGAACATGATTTTTGTCCTAAATGTGATAAGGAGTTGTGATATGCAGGAGAAGAATTTAATATGGAAATAAGATCAAAACATACATCAGATTCAGAAAAACTAAGAGTATTGAAAGAAAGGAGAATAGATTAAATTATAAATACTTCGCCCTTCAAATAGTTACAAATAGTAAAAATATTTTATATTATAAATTCTTAAAAAATGCAAACATTTTACAACAGACAATGATCAGAAATTCAAAGAACACCATGTCAGGTTTATACTAGAGTAATGGGTTATTTGAGACCTGTAAGTCATTACAATATTGGTAAAAAATCAGAATTTTATAGCAGAAAGTATTTTGATGAACAAAAAAGCGCAAATTCTGAATTTGTAAGAAAGTTTGCAATCGCTGCTTGTCCATGTTGATAGAAATTAAAAAATTAACGAATTAAAAATTAAAAAATTATTTTATTCTGTTAATTAAACTTATGTCTGAAGAAAAGAAGATTGGAGTTGGATTTGGCGTGATGATACTTAGAAATTGAAAAGTTTTGCTTGGACAAAGACATGAAGATCCAGAAAAAGCAGATAGTGAACTTCATTGAGAATGAACTTGGACTATGCCTGGTGGTAAAATGCATTTTCATGAGAGTTTTGAAGACACTTGTTATCGTGAAACATTAGAAGAAACATGAATAAAAATAGATAAGAATGAGATAAGAATTATTAGTATAGCTAATGATATAGTACCTGATAAGCATTTTGTAACTATAGGATTTTTGTGTGAGGATTTTGAATGAGAAGCTCAAGTAATGGAACCAGATGAAATTACAAAACGAGAACGATTTGATTTGAATAATTTACCTAAACCTTTGTTTTTTCCTAGTGAAAAAGTAATTAAAAACTATTTGGATAAAACCATATACAAACATTAAGTTGATATCAAAGTAAAGTTGAAATATAGAAAAATAAAAATAAACCTGCCATAGGCAGGCAAGTTATATTTTGAAAAACTTTACTTTTTATTTTTGTCTATAAATAATATGGCTAATTTATGAGCATTTGCTATTATCATAAATGAAGAAAATAAAGTGTTGTTATGTCATAGAAATGACTATGATTTGTGGAATTTGCCTGGATGAAAAGTAGAAATTTGAGAATCTCCTCGAGAGGCAGTCATACGTGAAGTAAAAGAAGAAACTGGATATGATGCTGAGATTATTGGATTTATGTGACTGTATTATAAACCATCAAGTCTGACTTGGTATTTCAGTTTGTATGCAAGATAATATGATGAGAAAAGACTTTAAATGAGGAGGCTAATCAGATTGAATATTTTGATAAAAAACAAATACCATCCAATATATCTCATAAACAATTGGAAAGAATAAATGATTATTATAATTGAATAACTGAAGTAGTTATGAAAAAACAATTATGACCTTGAACAATAGATCTTATAAAACAATGAAAAATTTAAATTATTATTTATAAAAGTGAAACTAGCAGGTATACAGCAGTCAACAATGATAGATTATCCAGGTAAAATAGCCTGTGTAGTATTTACTCAATGATGTAATTTTCGTTGTCATTTTTGTCATAATCCAGAATGTGTATTGCCAGAAAAAATGATGTTATTCCAAAATGATTTGATACCAGAGTCAGTATTTTTTAATTTTTTGGAAAATAGGAGAGGTCTTTTGGATGGCGTGAGTATTTGTTGATGAGAGCCTACATTACATAGGGATTTGTATGACTTTGCGAAAAAAATAAAGGAAATGTGATTCCTTGTAAAATTGGATACAAATTGAAGAGATTGGAAAATCGTTAAGAGAATGATACAGGATGGAATATTGGATTATGTTGCTGTAGATTTGAAACATAGTTTACCTCTTTATGAACAAGCTATATGAGTTGTACAACCAGCTGAATTTTTTATAAGTTATCAAAAATTGTTACAAGTATTGCTTGAAGGAAATATAAATTATGAATATAGAACTACTGTCGCAAAATGATTACATACACTAGAAGATATAGAATCAATGGCTCATTATATCAGATGAGTGAAAAATTATTATTTACAAAATTATATAGGATGAAATACGCTAGATCCTAATTTTGGATGAAAGCCGTTTAGCGATGAAGAACTTTGAGAATTTCAAAAAACCGCATCAATTTATGTACATAATTGTGAAATAAGAAAATAGTTTTATTTAAATTTTTTTATGCAATCTATATAGCCTTGTTCGAAGGCTTTTTTCATTTTAACTTTGTTTGTATCTAATATTTTCAATCCAGTATCATTATAAAAAAGATAATTTACATATTGAGATTTGGATATAGATCAGCCTCTGAGTAAAATTTCCATGGAAACTGATAGATTATCAAAGATAGTTTTGATTTTTTGATTTTCTGTAAACTTATTTAGGTTTATTCAAATTATTTTATTTTTGTGGAACTGTTGTGTTGCTATATCAACTGGGAAATTATTCGTAGTTCCTCAGTCTATGAGGTTATAGTTTTGGTATTTGATAGGTGGGAATATTCATGGAATTGCCATACTTCCAAGTAGGGGAGAAATAATATCTCATTTATCAAACAATATAAACTTTCATGTGTTGGTATCTGTAGTTCATATGTATAATTTTTTATTTAATTTTTTGAAATCTTTTGGTAGGTCTTTTTCAAAGATAATTTTGATATGGTCGTTTTTTAATATGCTAAGATTGGGTAATAGATTAATCTTTGTCAGTCAAAAAAAATTGAAATCTATAAATTTTTGAAACATATCATCTGCTGTGTATCAACTAGATCGATAAGCACCAATAATTGCTCCTATACTTATTCAATAAATAATATTTATTTTTTCTTTTATTTGGAGCTGTTCTAATCATTTCAAAATTCATAAAGCATAAAATCATTTGGTTCATCATCAAGATATAACCAAACTATAATTCTGATTTTTATGTAAAATTTTTTTCAAAAAATTAAACATTTTTGTATTGTGTATAAAATTATATTAATATATAAGAAAAATTTATCAAAATTCAAATAAACTATTGTTGTTGTGTGATATCCTGATATATGTTTGTATTAAATAGATTATTGGCTCAATTTATAAAATCTGAAACAGCGCGCATTTGTCTGATTGTTCAACTTTCATCTGCACGTTGCATCATAATCATTACGTATCATCTGAGTTCTTTCATTTGAGGATCATCTATATAATTCATAATATCGTGTAACTTGAGAGCGTTTAGGTGGTCTATATACCAATTTTCAGTGTTTCAGTTGTATTTTCATCCAAATATTAATCTAGACATGATTGTACCAAATTGAGATCTGGTTACATAATCATTTGGATCAAAATTGTCTTTGGGTGTGATTCAATCTGTATGCAATCACATTAATCATAATTTACATGAAAGTTTGATATAAAACTGCATTTCATCTGATTCTTTTCGTAAGTCATCATAGAGATCACATTCGTTTTTTGAAAAATTTGGATATATTCACACTATTTTTATAGCAAATTCTGATATCATTTTGGCTAATTCTTTTCTAAGAATATATCAATCCAAGCGAGCATTTTCTATTGGACACATTGTGGTTATACCAAATCAATATGCATATTGGAACGCATCTACTTGTTCTTGATTATATTTGGTTTCTCATACTCCACAGTAGTCTGTGATAAAATGACTATCAGGACTTCCACAATCATTATCATAATAACTATCTGAAAAATCTCAATCAGGACAATCGTCTTTTATGAGTTTGACTCATCAACCACCTCATCATGGTGTAGATGTCTCTTGTTCCCATATAGGTTTGTCATATCATAAGGCAAAGTATGTAAAGTGAGTCGTGCTAAATGATGCTATTTGGTCTACAATATTAGCTGTTCATAAGGCATTTCGATTGATTAAGTCGTTTGAGTACCATACTTTGAGTACTCAGCTTTGGATTAGATTGGTGGTTTTGATTCTGATTTCTACATTTTGTAATTCTCCAGAATTGTTATAAAATTTGATCTGAGATCATGGACATATAAATCATATTTTGAATGCAGTATATATATCATATTCTGATAATACTGATTCAGCATTTTGTTTTCATGTAAATATTGGTTTTTGTATAACTGTTGGATTACATGTAGATCATGTTTGAATGATTTGTGTTTGTGGTGGTATATAAGCTTCTATAACTTCTGTTGCTTGTATATCTCAAGTAGATTGTATAACTATTCAAGAGTTGAAAGAAGTTTCTATCGTTATGTCTAGATCTTTGTCTCATACAATAGTTGGATCACTCAGTTCAGATCATGTAAACAAAATAGCTCCAGTCATATCATATCAAAAAAGGCTGATAATAGATAGATATATAGTATCTCCAGATAAAGTTGCTTTGATTCAACTCCTTCATGATAGTATCAAATCGATTCAGTCATAATATGGAGATAGTATATTGGCAGACGATGGATTGACTCAGTCTCAATTGTAAATTTTTAATCATACATCTTGAGTATTACAGTCTATATATCCATATCAGTTGGTTCATGTATAAAATGTAGGCGAGTTTCGTCAGGATATATATATGCTGTATTGATTATATCGTATTTGCTCAGTTGGTGTGATTATTGTTACGTCACAACATTGCAATTCTCCACAAGATGGCCTAGTAGAAAAACTATAATCTGATATATCATCTATGTTGCCTTCCATGTCTTGAGCATATACTGTGACTTTGATTTCTCATGATGCTGGAAAATCTGGATGATTGTTTATGTTGATGTAATAATTGGGTTGGTTGGCATTGGACTGTAATCATGATAGATTCAAATCAGCTCCACTAAATATATATGGTCAATATTGTGTTGAATTTATTCAACTTAAAGTGATGGATATAGATCAGCTGTTTATTCAAGCTCGATTGTCTTGTATAGATAATTGTATTGGCGCAGATAAGTTGACAAAAATATCTCAGTTATATGGTATAGGATTTCATAATAATTTTGGTCATTCAGGTAGATTAAAGATAGTTGTATTGGTGTTTGCAATATTTCAAATACGATCTGAAACATAGGCAGTTATAACTATCATTTTTTCTATTCAGTAGTCTGGTATTTGATCAGGAGATATGTTGATGTTATAATTTTTGGGTAATCATTGTCGTGTAATATCGCTTGATATAGCGCTAACTCATAGACTAGATCATGTGAAAGTTTTGCTTTGTCAGTTTCAATTGATATTTAATGTAAAAGAATTTAAATTGATTCCATATTGATTGGATATGGATCATCATATATTGCCAGTCCATACTCATCATGTCCATATGTATGGTACGTTGGATATTCAATTTACTCATATAGCTTCATTGAGATTTAGTTGTATTCAGCTTAATTTGCTTTGTTTATCTCATCAATTTATTGGAGTGTTTGTAGTTATATTTGGTCTATTGGTATCTGCTATACAAGGTTGCTGAAGAATGTTGTAAGTCCCAGTAATGTTTGATAATTGTTGAGAAGAGTCGATTGCTTCTACTCATCATGGTAGACTCAAAGTAGTTTCATCTGTGCTGGATCATGGTATATATTCTGTCCCAAATGATACATTATAAGAGACAGGATCATATAAAGGACTGAATTGGATAGTTCAGTATAATCAATTGGTTCAATTGTAATTGGTTGTGCTATTTGAGCGATCTATTTGTAGTATGGTTTTGAGTCAATCTCACCAAGATGGTGATGATTCAGAAGATCGAGATCCAAAAGTTTGACTACTAGCGTTGAATAAATCATTTCTGAGGGTAATTGGATTGGCTGATGTAGAGTAATAAATTTTGGATGGATCTAAAATAAGATGAAAACGACCTGCTCTGATTCAATCTCATTGTGTATTTACTCTAACATTTAATGTTTCGTTGCATCATTGTTGGTATGGGAATGAACTTGTAGATGAATCATAGTAATAATATTGTCAATTAGTTTTTTGTATATGCAAAAAAGCTGTAAGCAATAAGCCTATTATTAAGATTTTTTTGAAATTCTTTCCTATTTTTTTGAGGATTTTCATTTTCTAAGCTTAATATAAGTTGTTAAAATAATTATTATAATAAGAGGGATTATTGCATAGTATTTTTTGTCATTCCAAAATATTTTGATTTTTTGAATCATTTCATCTCTTTTGATTTGTCTGATTGCCGCATTATGTTCTTTTTCTATTTGTTTCTCGAGATTGCTAATTTTTTGTTCATTATTTAATATTTTTGTTGTATTGAGTTGTGGATATTCACAGTCGCTTCATTCAAATGTATAGAATCAATTTCGCACATCTTCTAATGTATCTATTCATCAAGCAATACTAAGATTGCTGTCTGTAGTATCTCAAGTTTTTTTGAAATAAAATTTGATGCTACCGTCTTTGTCGGATGTGTTTGATGGTTTAAAATATATTTTTCAGATTGTTCATTTTTCTTTGACTCGTTGTGATGGTTGTATCGTAAATCACACTATATGTACTATATTGCTAGCTTTTAATACTTTGGGAGGTAAAAAATAAGGAAATAGTTGGGTAGGTTCAAATTTGATAAATTCCATAGAACTTTCTATCACTATATCTGTGGCTGATATTTGTTTGCCCTCTGGATCTACCACTATATCTACTCATATAGTACATCATGGAGAGAAACTTCAATGAGAAGGTTTGAGCAACAATTCTGATGCATTAGCAAAAGATATTATGCTAATTGTCGATAGTAGAGAAATAATCAGAATTTTAAATTTCATTTTTTATTTTTATTGTATAAAAATAGTATTTCAACTAAGTATGATATCCAATCATGTGATATATAATTTTGTACCGGTATAGAATGTTGATAGTGCAGATTGTCAATAAATATCTTGTAGTATTATATTTCAATTTATGGTTGTTCAAGTAAAGTTTGGTCCACACATAATGGTATCATTGTTTACTCATGTAAAATATGGATATGGTCAATCTGGATTGGTTCCAGTAATCACTAGATAATCTCAATTGAATTGCGATACGATTCAATTTATGTCGATTCATAAAAACATTGGACACCCAAAAAATTCACAATCAGGTCTAGTAGAAAAAGAAAAATTAGCTATTCATGTATTAGCAGCTAAATCAGCAAATGTTCATGTAATTGTG
>DJVF01000033.1 GCA_002441085.1 Patescibacteria group bacterium UBA6263 | reverse complement strand
GGATTGAGCGTACCAGATTACAATTCATCTGAAAAAAACTTTTATTTTCTTTATGAAGCATTTTCCAAACACAATTGTCCAAATTTTATAGTACAGACATTCAATCCTGATCATCATAGTATACGTCAAGCATGCAAATTAGACAAAGAATGATTTTATCAAATAGAAAATCAATTTAGAAAAGACAATGACTACCCTCCCTATAAAGATATATGTGTAATTCTTTATAAAAATGAAATAGAAGAAAAATTGTTCAATAAAGTAGATAAATTATATAAAGAATTGTTATATCTCAAACAAAAATATCAAATTCAAGATGTTGAAATATATTCTACACCACCAATGATTTACAAAATATTTGGAAAATATAGATACAACATCATATTGAAATGATCTGAAGTTAGAAATTTTATGGATATAGTCTATACCAAACTCAAGTTAAATCAAAATTGATTCAAGATAAACCGACAAGCCCAGAGTATAATATAAAACTTATACCAAACTCAAAACATTCAAACAAAGCTGAAATATAATTTAATACAGATTGATTTTCTTATATTTATACACATACAACATCTAAATAAATAGAATATATCTTATATTTGTCAAGTCTTATTGCTTATAAAGTATTTATATTTTGCTTAGTTAGGTTTTTTTTTTATAATTATATATGCTTTACAATATCACAAAACCAAAAATATAATGATAAAAGATATCAACAATATTGTCCTAGATAGCAACTATTCCAAGACTATCCAAGACTGATGATACGTAAATTTCCAATCCACTTTACCAAAAAAAGAGTGATTTTTTGACAAAATATTAAATTCTCTATTTGGATGATCCAAAGCCAGCAAAATAAGCTGACTTACAAAAGAAAAAGAACCTAAACCAGAAAATTCTATAATCAAAGACAAAGACCTCAAAGAACAGATAAAATATATATTATGATTACCTGATTCTCAATATAACGACAAAATGCTGACTAGCAAATTGAGAGAGTTTATACTAGAAGTCCAAAACCATTACAACTCAACCATATGAGATTACAAATCACATATAGCTCCATCATATCGAGAATTCAAATCCAATCAATTCAATGTTTGATGATTGTTGGGTAAATCTTATTATGCACAAAGCTATCCATCATACATAGATGCATTGTGGACTAGAGATTTGTTATGATTTCATGGCAAACGAGATATGATATTTTTTATATATCCAGAAGATGACTGATCTATACAATCTATGCTCAAACAAAGAGCTACCCAACTAAAAGCAGAAATATCAGATAGTTTACAAAAATGAATTACTTTGGACAAAGAGATAGAACAACAATACTCAGATGTAGAAATGATTAGAGAAAAACTCACAACTCATGAAGAAAGATATTTTGAAACAGCATTTTATACCAATATTTATGAAGAAACCGAAGACAAACTCAAAGAATTATGAAAAAAGTATGAACAAAAAGTATCATGATACTGAGTAAGAATCAAAAATGCAGTACAAAGAATGGATGAATGATTTGGATCTAGTTTACCAATATGTCAGGATGAATTGTGAATAGTCAGAAGCGCTATTACATCATCATTAGCATGAAGTTTTCCATTTATATCAAATGATATGGTGAGCGATACAGGTATACTGTATTGAGTAAACTTACACACATGATGATTGGTTATTTTTGATAGATTCAATTCCAAATTACCCAATATGAATAGTGTAGTATTGGCAACATCATGAGCATGAAAATCTTTTGCAGTAAAATTAGAAATTTTGAGATATTTAATAAATTGAATAGATGTGCTAGTTATAGATCCCGAAAACGAATATAAATGACTATGTGAAAAAGCAGGTGGAACATACATAAATATATCAACTAGCTCACAACAACATCTCAATCCTTTTGATATCCCAAACAAAATAGAAGATATCGAATACGGCATATGAGATCTATTGAGGAGCCAGATAATGAATCTCATCTGATTTATAAAACTTTTGATATGAGAAATCACAACAGAAGAGGAAGCTATATTGGATAAAGCTATACAAAGTACATATTCTTTGAAAGGATTTTCAATAAACGATCAAAGCTATGAAGGCAAGATTCCTCCTATTATGGAAGACCTTATGAATACACTAAACTGAATGCAATGATGAGAAACTATGTGACTAAAGTTAAGTAAATATGTCACATGAACATTTTGAAAAGTATTTAATAATTATACAAATATAGATATAAACAATAAAATCACAGTCATAAGTATAAGAGACTTAGAAGAAGCACTCAAAACTCCAGCAATGTTTAATGTATTAAATTTTATACGGACAAAAATCAGAACCCACAAAAAAAGAAGATTATTAGTATGTGACGAAGCATGGATTATGTTACAAAGCGAGATATCAGCCAATTTCCTATTTGGACTAATCAAAAGAGCTAGGAAATATTGATTATGAATCACAACTATATCTCAAGATATAGAAGATTTTGTAAGAAGCAAATATGGTAAACCAATCATATCCAACTCAGCATTGCAAATACTACTAAAACAATCCACTAGTTCTATCAAATCATTAAATACTCTATTATGATTATCAGAAGCTGAGCAACAAAGACTTGTATCATGTGGGATATGAGAGTGATTAATATTTGCCGGCAATCAGCATGTATCAGTCAAAATACTAGCCTCTCCCAAAGAAAAGAAATTTATTACAACAGATATAAAATAATATTTACATATACTATATATAAATGGAAGAAAATATAATCATAAACAATAAAACACAATTAGCATTAGCATGTATAATGTTTTTTTCTCCACTTATCAAAAGAGATATCAATAAATGAATAATAAATATATCAGACAAAGATTACATAAACAACTACATAAAATACTGAAATCTAAATATAATAATATTGTTGTTTATAATAATCTTTTGAATAATCTCATTTTTTACTCAAAATACAATAATAAATATAATATATCAAATATTTTTACGGACTCTGACTGTATCATTATTATTATGAATTTATCTAACAATCAAAAATTTATTATCTAACAAACTCAATTAAAAATGAAAAAGATAATAAAAATAATATCAGTATCTTTTCTATTATTACTATTTTTTCAAACAAACCTTGGTTATACACAATCACAAGGGAGATTTGACACAGTATTAGATCAAAGCATACAACCAATCAAATCTAATTTAGACGCTGCAGAATCAGGATTATGAGTACAATGAATACAAAGTTTTGTATTCAACAAAACTATGAATGTAGTATTCCCTATTATATTAGTATTAGGATTACTAACAGCTATGATATGATTTTATAAATTATTGTTTAGTTCCTCAGAAGACGCTACCAAAGATTGAACTAAATTTATAATATACTGAGTCCTAGGAATAATAATAATCACAAGTGCTAGATATATATGATCTGTTTTGTTTAATGATTTATTTATGGCTGGGAATATGTCTAGTATGTCATCAGTGGATATAGCCCAACAATTATATGACAAAATAGCTTTTCCATTTATCAAAATAGTTATTTACCTAGTTCTTGGATTTCTTTTTATATCATTAGCCTTTCGTGTTTTTGTTTTTATAACATCATGAGATGATTCTACACAAAAAAAGGCTTGATGAATCATATTACGAGATGTAATAGCAATGTTTATAATCATATGATCCAAAGAAATTATTGAAGCAATATATGGCAAAAGAGCACAAGTATTAAATCCCAATGCGCAAGATTTATGAGATATATGAGCATGAATACTAGCAGACAAAAATATCCCCATATTATATACTGTCATAAACCGAATTTTATGAATATCTGCATTAGTAATATTGATTATTATTATTATTCAGAGTTTACAGTTATTATTAAAACCCGACGATCCAGACAAAATCAAAAAAATCAAAAAAAGTATAATATATATTTTCATATGAGTTTTAATAATTTGAACATGATATCTGATAACCAATGTTTTAATAGTAAATTAAATATCCCAATATACTATTTCATACTAATATTAAGATATCTAACAAAGAAAAACACAATCAATGCTACCACCAAAAAATCTATAACAGTAGATATCAATTTTCCATACATTATACCTTTGTAAGATAATTCTTCCATATTTTTTACTTTCAATCTTGTCAAAACAGGATTGAGTATCAAAGGCGTAATCAAATTGTCAATCAATCACTTTACAAGTTCACCAACCTTTATAGAAATCAATAGTCATATAGCCATACCTATGACATTGTATTGTTGTAGAAATAGTGCAAATTCTTTTATCATTATAAAAAATAATTAATAAAAATTTTAATCCTTATAAAAAATCTAATTAATTAATCAATATTGAATTTTACAAACAAATAATTATATTAAATCATGGTTGCTCTTGCCACAAAAGAGAATAAAAAAATAAATATAAACCAAAATGATGTACAATGAAACAATTACAGCAACAGTTTATTTTTGCAAAAAGACTAGCAATAGTCTAACAAAAAATGGTATTTATGAATACCTAGACAATCAGCCCAAAGCTGGTTTGTATGAAGTAATAATTTATTTAAACGATGAGTTTGATCTGATTATGGAACTTTATCCAAGCAAGCCATTCCCCAAAAGAGAGGACAATCATCTCTTTACTTACTCAATAGATTATTCAAACTCCAATTTGAGTCTTCTAAAAAGTTTAATGCTCTTATAGTTTCTATAAACACATTAAATCAAAAATCATGGAAAATTTACCATAAAAATACTCCTGCTTGTCTTGAGTATTTTTTTCATAAAAAATATTTGCAATTTATTTAAAAATTTTTATAATAGCACCTGCATAAAAATTGTGCTACAAAAATTAATTAGTTAATTTTAAATCCTTTAATTAGTTAATTATTTAAAAATGAACTTCAATAAATTTACTATCAAAGCATCTGAAGCAATACAATCAGCTCATGATCTAGCATTGCAAAACAAAAACAATCTAATAGATATATCCCATCTACTACAAGCAATGCTAGAACAATCAGATTGATATATTCCAATAATTTTAAAAAAATTATGAAAAAATCTTGAATCCCTCAAATCTTTAAATTTCTGAATTCTTTCAAATCTAACTAAAATTGAATGACAATATCAAATCTGACTTTCTCAAGATCTAAATAAAATTTTTCTAGATGCAGAAAAAATTATGAATAAAATGTGAGATGTTTATCTGACTACTGAACATCTATTTTTAGCAATATTAGATTGAAGTTCTATTACCAAAGATTTATTGAAATGAGAATGAATAACTTATGATAAAGTTAAAAAAATAATTGAAGAAATAAGAAAATGAGAAACGGTACAATCTCAAGATCCTGAAACAAGTCTAGATGCTATATGAAAATTTTGAAAAGATTTGACCAAACTAGCAGAAGAATGAAAACTCGATCCTGTAATATGAAGAGACGAAGAACTCAGGCGCTGTATCCAGATATTATCTCGTAGGACAAAAAACAATCCAGTACTTATATGAGATCCATGAACATGAAAAACAGCTATAGTAGAATTGCTTGCACAACAAATAATCAAATGAGAGGTGCCAGATATGCTTAGAAACAAAAAATTAATAGAAATAGATATATGATCACTCATGGCATGAAGTAAATATAGATGAGATTTTGAAGAAAGATTAAAAGCAATTCTCAAAGAAGTAGAAAAATCAGACTGACAAATTATTTTATTTATCGATGAATTACATAATGTTGTAGGTGCAGGCAAAACCGAATGATCTATGGATATGTGAAATATGCTCAAGCCAGCATTAGCTAGGTGAGAAATTAGAATGATATGAGCAACTACAATAAACGAATATCGCAAATATATAGAAAAAGATGCTGCCCTGGAAAGAAGATTTCAACCAGTTATAGTTAATGAACCCAACAAAGAAGACGCCATAGCAATTATCAGATGAATCAAAAAGACCTATGAAACTCACCATTGAGTAAAAATTTCTGATTCTGCAGTAGTAGCTTCTGTCGACTTATCCATGAGATATATTTCAGATCGTAGATTGCCAGATAAAGCAATTGATTTGATCGATGAGGCATCAGCTGCAGTAAAAATGTGAATAAGCTCTATGCCAGAAGATTTGTTGAAACTAGAAAAAAAAATAAGTAGATTGGAAATAGAAAAATACGCTCTTATTTCCGAAAAATGAGATAAGAAAAATGAAAAGATAGAAGATAAAATAAAAGAAATAGAAAAATATTTAGCTGATTTAAATGAAGAATACAAAGTTTCCAAAATACAACGAGAATGAGATAAACAGCTAATAATAAAAACAAAAGAAATCAAAGAACAAATCAAAAAACTAGATCACGAAGCTGAAATTGCAGAAAAACAAACAGATTATAATAAAGTAGCTGAAATAAAATATAGTCAAATACCTAATTTACAAAAAGAATTAGACAACATAGAAGACATAATAAAAGATGCAAAAAAGGAATGAAAACTTGTATTTAAAGATATCGTAGATGAAGAAGATATAGCAATTATCATATCCAAATGGACATCAATCCCTGTATCAAGATTGATACAAAGTGAAGCACAAAAATTAAGTAGATTAGAAGAACACCTATCTACAAAAATCATTTGACAATCACAAGCAATATCTACAGTTTCAAACGCTATTCGTAGAGCTAGAGCTTGATTAAAAGATATAAATAGACCGATTTGATCTTTTATTTTTCTAGGTCCCACCTGAGTAGGTAAAACTGAATTAGCAAAACAACTTGCTATATTTTTATTCAACGACGAAAAATCATTAATCAGAATAGATATGTCTGAATATATGGAGAAACACGCAGTAGCCAAATTGATATGATCTCCTCCTGGTTATATTGGATATGAAGAATGATGACAACTCACAGAAGCAGTCAGAAGAAAACCATATTCTGTCATTCTTTTTGATGAAATAGAAAAAGCACATCCAGATGTGTTCAATATTTTATTACAATTACTTGATGATGGTAGATTGACGGATTCCAAGGGTCGTACAGTAGATTTCAAAAATACAATAATTATAATGACTAGCAACATAGCAAGTCAGATTATTATAGATAAATTAAAAACAAATTTAGACGAAAAACAAGAAAAAGAAGAGGTAATTGAAGAATTAAAAAAACAGATAAAAAATAAAAAAATAAAATCAAAAAACATAAAAACAGATATAGATAAAAATATCATATCTTTAGAAAAAGATATTATGCCTATATTACAGCAACATTTTAGACCAGAATTTCTAAACAGACTAGATGATATAATAGTATTTAATCCAATGAGCTATCAAATGCTTAGAAATATAATCGATATACAAATAAATAAATTGATTAATTCTATCCAATTAGAAAAGAATATAAAATTAAAAATCTGAAATAATGTCAAAGAATTTATTGTAAAAAAATGACGAGATCCTACATTTTGAGCAAGACCATTAAAAAGGGCTATTCAAAGATATCTATTGGATGAACTTGCAATGGAAATTATAGAATGAAAAATAATAGACTGAGATACTATAAATATAAATATTCAAGATAACAAAATCACATTCACCAAAAATTAATTTTTTTCACAGACTATTATATATCCAATCAATTCTAATTTTTCAAATACAGGTATAGTCTCTACATCAAAAAAACAATCTTGAGCTATATTTTTTATATCATCTATTTTATGTTTGTACATTTTGATCTTAAATTTGATTCAATCCAATTTTCGTACAAACTCGCGTCTTTGCAAAAAATATCATATAACCAGTTTTCATCAGACTTTTAAAACTCTATAAGTTTCATTCAAAAAATTTTCCAAATTATATAAATGCTCTATCACAAAAAAACTTGTAGCCAAATCAAAAGCATCACTTTCAAATGGGAATTCGTCTTCTAAATTAAATACAAATTTTTGTACTTTACCAGGATGTTTGGATAAAAGTTTTTTTGATATATCACAAACAAAATATTTATCATATTTTAACTTACTCAAATATTTTCGCAATCTACCATCTCCAGCTCACAAATCCAATATATTTATATCACAATCATTTCTCTTTAAGAATCTTCCAAATTCTATTTTACAAAAAGAATCAAGCCATGACCAATACTTTTTATATTCATTATCAACTAAATCATATCACTGTTTTGGATCAAAAACTTTTACATGTGTTTTATCATATCACATAACAAAATATCTTTATTAAAAAAACTTCTTTTCAATATCCAAGTTATCTTTGGAACTATCTACAAATCATCTAATTTTTTCTTCCATATCTGGATTGGGATTCTGAAGAAATTTGGTAAGTTCACTAGTCTTTTCTGCGGCTCTTTTTATATGTACATAATATTTACTAAGCTCAGAAACTACTCCACTCAAATCATCATTTTTATCCAACAGTTCTGAAACTTTATCTTTCAATATTGTGTTTTGTTGTATATATTCTTCCAAGTCCTGACTCAAATTGTGAATTTCACTATTAGCTTCTTTTAGATTACTTCTAAGTTCATTGACTACATCTCTATTTTGATATCTAAAATAAAAAACCAAATATCATAAAGCAATACCAACTACAAACCCCAAGACAATATATCCAATCATATTATATAACTATTAACAACTAAAATCTGATAATAAATTTATCAATCTTTATATATTTTTATCGTTTTATTCATTTATTTTTAGAAATCAATTAAAAAAACTCTTCATAAAGAAGAGTTTTTCGTAGCTACGACTAGTAAAAACTATTTTACTGCCTTTTTGAATTCAGAACCAGCCTTGAAAGTCACTACCTTCATTGCAGGAATCTTAATTTTTTGACTTGGATTTTGTGGATTTACACCTTCTCTAGCTTTTCTTTTAGAAGCTTTGAAAGTTCCAAAACCTTGTAATCTTACTTCACCTTGTTTCTTTACACCACCAATAACTGTTTCGATAAAAGAATTTACCAATTCAGCTGCTAGTTTCTTTGAAACTCATAAATCATCAGCCAAGCTAGCAATAAGAGCTGTCTTTGTCATTTTGTACTATTTAACAAATAAAAAGAAGTACACTCTTGTACACCAACTATAATAGTACTAATGCAGTATATTTCAATAGATTTTAGAATATTTCTCCAACGATCAAATATTGTAAATAATAGAAATAAAGCTAGTTCTAAAGCACATATTATCCAAGACAAGCACATATAGATAAAAAATAAAAATTGACATTTCTTTATTTAAATTTATAATTCAATATATAGTATCTAGTTATATCACTCCAAAAGCGACTTTAGATACTTTATTGCTCTAGAAAGTTTTTGTCTAATATTTTCTTGAGATATTCACAAAATATCAGCAATTTCGTCATTATTTTTTTCTTCTATAAATTTGAGATATATTATATCACTACTAATCTCATCCAAATTTTTCATAGATTTCTCTATATACTCAAATTTAAAATTGTTTTCCAAAATCAAAGTCAAATCTTCATCATCCAATATTTGTTCAGAGAAAGAACTTCAAGTATCTTCTTTATCCAATACAGAAAATGGGATATTAGAATTCTTTTTTAAATGATCTTTTATTGTGTTTTTGAGTATGGTCCATATATAAGATGCAAAAGAAAATTTCTCATCATATTTTTTTACAGCATCCCAAACTTTTACATAAAAATCTGATATAATATCTTGTATATCTTCCTTTTCAAAATAATAATTACAATCAACATAACGAAAAAAAATATCCACAGTCTTTAGATAAAAAACATTGAATGTACTATGATCCTGTTTTTTCAAACTTCTTATAAATTTTTCATCAAAATCAAACATTATATCACATTCCTATTTAAACAACAAACAAACATTTACCTCAAAATATAACACAACAATCATACATTCTAATATAAATATTTCTTATATCATTTTTTGTAAGATTATTTCATATTCATTATTATCTTTTATATATTCAGATTTTATACCTCCTATACAAGTCAAAACATCTTTATAATTATTATTATCATCTACTTCCAGATCTACTAAGGGGACAGATATCTTTCATATATCTATAAATTCATTTCAACTCACAATCTTGCAAGCACAAGCAAAACAAGCTCCCATACCACATGATACAGGTATTTCTATATTATTTTTTTCTGCCATTTTAGAGAAGCTAATATTATCTTCTCATATAAACTCTCAAACCAAATTTCAATTTGAATCATTGATTTTTACTTTTACTACCATTATATTTTATAAATTATAAATTAATATTTTTTTTGCTTCTTCCAATTGATTATCTATATTATCATTTTTATAAGCATCTATATCAAATTCAATAACTACATTTGGAGATACTCAAATTTTATCTATATTTTTTCATTCAGGAGAATATCGTTTTCATATAGTATATTTGAGTATAGAACCATCGTCAAATTCTTTCAATGTCTGTATAGATCATTTACCAAAAGTCTGTGTTCCAATCAAAGTTGCTCATCTAATCTCTTGTAATGCCATAGCTATAATCTCTCCAGCCGAAGCTGTCATACCATCTACCAAAACGACGACAGCCAAAGATTGTAAATCATTATATCATTTAGATTTATATATTTCATCTCAAAATATTTTATATTTAGCCGTTACTATAGTTTCTCAGGCAGGAATAAAATGAGAAGATATCTCAACCGCAATAGGCAAAAATCATCATCCATTTCATCTAAGATCCAATATAATTCAATCTATATTCTGATTTATCAAAGATTTGATTTCTCTATCAAATATATTTTCAGTTTCTTCTCCTACCATATAGATTTCCAAATATCATATTTTTAGTCAATCTTGTTCAAAAACTTCGCTTACAACAGATGGTATAATCAATTTATCTCTTATAACTTCTTTTTCTAATATTTCTCTATTACCATCTTTATCATATCTCTCTATCAATAAAAAAACTTTTGTTCATTGTGGTCATCTAATTTTGGAGACAGCCTCATCTACAGTCATTTTTTCTGTATATCCAGATCATATCATCAAGATACGATCCAAATGTACCAATCCAGCATTAAAAGCTGGCGAATTTTTCAAAACTTCTTCTATCAAAATATAATAATCTTTTTTCATCACATAAGCTCATATTCATTCGAAATCTTTTTCTCATTTCAAATCGCTATAAAATCATGAAGATTGTTGTCTATCCATATATACAGTATAAGGATCATCTATAGATCCCACATAAGCTGACAAAGCACTATCTATCATCAGATCATATCAGCTCAATAATAGATTTTGATCATAATATTCTCTTTTTAATATCTTTTCAATTTCTTCAAAACGACTATATTTTTTTTGCAAGTTGATTTCTTGATCCTGGGCATCTACACTAATATATTTATCCAAATCAAATTCAAACTTTGACAAAAACACTCATATAAATATACCAAAAAGAAACAACAATATTATATTTATTTTTCTCATTAAAATTTTTATTTTATAAACATACAAAATATCATACTAAGAATTAGTGACATTTTCATATACTTGGAATATAGACTTATCCTTGACAAATACAACATCAAGTCTAATATCTTTATCTATATTTTGCTTGTAAATATAATCTTCAATAGTCTTTTCCAAAAAAGACATTTTTTTGGGATTTACTATACCAGAAATATCATCCAATCCATCCACTACTTTTACTTCTACAAAAACGACTTCCTTAGTAGATTCTACTATAATATCTACCTCTCATCATTTTATAGTATAATTTTGAGAAATTATATCATATCACTTATTGCGATAATAATTTACTACTATTTCTTCTCAGTCATATCACTTTGTTTTGTTATATAGATTAGACATTTTTTTGATAAAATATCATAAATCATTAAATCTTCAAAAGCTGATTTACTCTATCTCGATCGATGATATTCCATATATTATTTATATAGTCCAATCTACGATTTTGATATTTCAGATAATAAGAATGCTCCCATACATCTATACCAAGCAATGTATTGAGTCATTTGGTAAGTGGACAATCAGCATTAGGTGTATTGATTATATTCAATTCTCCATTATTATCTTGGACCAACCATATCCAACCAGAACCAAAATGAGAAATAGCCAAATTTGTAAAAGCCTCTTGAAATTTTTCAAAAGATCACCATTTCTCTTGAATTTTTGTCAAAATATTTCCAGAAATATTGGATCATCAAGATTTGAATCAATTTCGATAAATATCATGATTCCAGACCTGACCAGCATTATTAAATATTGTTCAATCAGATTTCAAAACAATTTCTTCCAGTCACATATTTTCAAATTCAGTTCATTTTATCAACAAATTCAACTTATCTACATATCATTTATGATGTTTGCTATAATGCAATTCTACAGTTTGTTGATCAATATAGGGCTCCAAAGCATTGATTTCATAAGGCAATTTTTTTAATTCTATCATTTTATCATCAATTAAATATTAAAATTTTATAGTATTTATGAAATATTAGTTTCTATCAAACATCAATATATTAAAACTAACAAACTATTTTTCAATAGATTTTTTGATACAGAAAATCCAAAACCAAATAAAATTATAATAATATATGAGTATATATATTTAGATAATATCGTATTCAATATTTTCACCAATTTCTCGGTGAATAGTCTTTGCTTTTGTTACACCAATAAGATCATCTACATAGTTTTTTAGAATTTCAATATAATCTTTTGATCACTTGATAATTAGCTTTTCGATTTCTGCTCACATAGAAATTTGTTTTTCTGTTTTGAATTTTCTGACATATTCTACCACTTCCAAAAAACAATCAAAATCAGATTTTATTTTTTGTATATTATCAAACACAGTATAGTCACTTACCTCAGGATATTTTGCGACATTGACTGAGGCTATTGACTCAAATTGTTTATAGTAATCTTGGTATATCTCTTCAGCTATATGTGGCATATAAGGAGATATTAATCTGATTATAGCATAATAAACATTATACAAAGTCCATTGTGCAGCTATTTTTTTTGATTCTCCATTTTCAAATAGCTCTGGCTTATAAAGTCTCACTTTGACCATTTCCAAATAATTATCACAAAAATCTTTCCAGAAAAAATCTTCAAAATGTATCTTGGCCAAACCATATTCATATTTATCTAGATAACTTCTCATAGTAGTTATGGTTTCTTGTAGCCTAACTAATATCCATTTATCAGTTTCCAAAATAGTTGAAACATTGAATCATTGAGACACTGAAACATTATAATCTTCGAGTTGTATCTTCACAAATTGGAAAGCATTCCAAAGCTTGGTGACTAATTTTTGTCAATTTTTCAAATCATTTTCATCAAAAAAAGCATCTTTACCTAATTGCATTCACAAAGCCCAATATCTCACAGCATCAGCTCATCGAGTTTCTATCAAAGATTCTGGATCAAATTTTGCATTTCATTTGGATTTGGCAAATTTTTCTCATTTGGCAGCCAACAGAAATCCAGAAATCATAACATTTTTAAATGGTATTGTTGAGTCTCTAAAATATGTATGCAAAGTAGTATAAAGCAACCAAGTACGTATAATATCATGAGCCTGTGGCCTCAAATCCATAGGAAGAATATTTTGTTTATAGCCATCTCTTTCAAGAAATCTTTGATTTATATATGGCGTCAATCATGATGTAAACCAAGTATCCAAAACTAGAGTTTCAGGCACAACGTCATCTTGATTATATCCATCTGGTATATCTACGCTAGGATCTATGACTCATCTAGACAATTGTTCTTCGCTTGGCAAAATTATTTCACCAGTAGATTTGGATGTCCATACAGGGATAGGTATTCCAAATTTTCTAGATCTGGAAATATTCCAATCTCGTTGCAAATTTTCTACCCAGTCATCAGATCTCTTTTTCATAAAAGCTGGATATCGATCCATTTTATTATTTTGTTCAAGTAATATTTGTTTTTTATCTAGCAAATTTACAAATCGTTGCTTAACGGGTAATATTTCAACTGGAACCTTACCTCTTTCTGAGATTTGTTTCGATTGAACTATTGGATCCCTTTTTACTACTATATCTCATTTTGATTCAAATATTTGCATAATTTTTTCTCTAGCTTCGCTTACTTTCAATCAATCTAATCATTCCACTCAAGTATTTAGCATCCTACCGTATCTATCTATAGATATTTTTTCTTGCAAATTATATTTTTGTATCCAATAGACATCTACTTCATCACCATAACTACAACACATTACTACTCCAGTTCACTTATCCATTTTTACCTTATCATCAGCCAAAATAGGGACTTCCACTCTCAGTGGAGTGATAATTTTTTTTCAAATATATTGTACAAATCTCTCATCGTCTGGATGAACAAATACAGCCAAACAAGAAACCAATAGTTCTGGTCTAGTAGTAGCTATTACAAGTTTTTCTCAATCTTCTAAAGTAAAATTCAAATAGTTAAAAAATTCATTAAACTCTTGTTCTTCTGTCTCTGCTTGAGCAACAGTAGTTTGCATTTTGGTACATCGAAGAGCTGGAAAATCCTTACAAACTATATTTCATTCTTTATAAAGTTTCACAAATGTTTTTTGAGCTATTTGTTGAACTTCTGGAGAGATAGTCGTATACATCCTATTCCAATCTACAGACAATCATATAGATTTCCAAAGATTCTCGTATATTACTTTGTACTTTTGTACTATTTCCAGACATTTGATTATAAAATCCTTACGTTCTACATCTTTGATATTTATTCCAAGCTCTCTCTCTACAAGTTGCTCGGTTGGGATACCATTATTATCATATCACATAGGATAAAATACATTATAACCATTCATTCTCTTGTACCTAGCTATGACCTCCGCTTGAGTATAAGAATATATATGTCCTATATGTATTTTTCACGAAACTGTAGGCGGCGGTGTATCTATACTATATATAGGCAAAGATATATCTTCTTTAAACTTATAAGTCTGATTCTCTTCTCGATATTTTTGCCATTTTTTTTCTACTTCCCTTGGTGTGTATTTATTTCACATTATCAAATTTCTAAATTGAATAAAAAACATTTGCATTTTTATGCTTTGGTATTTCTACGTTTCTAAATTTTTATTTCAAGAAATATTTATCACTATATTAACTTTACATCTTAATTAACTTGTCATTTCGACTGTAATGGAGAAATCTCTTAGTTTATTAGAGATATCTCTTCGCTCGATATGACAAAAAAGTCAAATTATCCAACTTACCCTTGAATTCATATCACAAAACATTATAACAAAATGTCAAACAAAAATAAAAAAATATGAACAAAAAATCCGAATTAACATTCAACAGAATCCCTATTGTTATCCACCCCTTTAACAACGAAGTAGAAAACTTCATAAATATAAATGGGGTAGCCTTACAAAACGTTCCGCTAGCCAAATTTGGCAAAATGGGACTATCAAAAACAAAAGAAAAGCCAATACTATTTGACTTTTTACAGGCTTTTAAACCGTGGAGCAATGAAGAAGCAGTAAATGTTGACAAAATTCTATCTTACTACAAACTAATGTGTAAGTTAGATAAACGCTTCAATACAAAATGTCTATTCGTAGGCAATCCAGAAAAGATAAGAGAAATAATGAGGATTGCTGAATGTCCTGCCAAGATGATCATGATTGCAGAGACATTAGAATCAGCTGCGATAATGACAACTTTAAGCGCAAATTAAACTTTCAAAAATCGCAAATTAAGCCATAAAAAATCCCGGCGTATTCGTCCGGGATTTTTTTATTCTAAAATTTTTACGCCTGCCTATCGGCAGTCAGGCCTGCCTGACGATAGTCAGGTTTATACATCTCAAATTTGCATTTCAAACACTAAAACTTTGTAAGAAACTAAAGAATTGTAAATTTTATTAAGATAAAATTTGCAAATTTACAAAAAATATTTATCATTACAGTAGTTTATTATATTAAAAATCCAGTATGAAGATCAAAATATGAGACAATAAATACATAGACTTGCATCTATTGATGGCAGAAAACAAAGCTTCAGATTTGTATCTAACATTTGGAGAATACCCAACACTCAGAATAAATAACCAATTACATAGATTGGAAAATTTACCAATCATGACTGATGAAAATCTAAATGAAATCAAAGAAAAACTAGTAAAGCCAGATAGAGCAGAATATTTTACCAAAAATTTGAGTATTGATTTGTGAGTATCCAACAATGGCAGACGCTATAGAATAAATATATCCAAACAACAATGACATATTATGATAGTTTCTAGATTGCTTATGGAAAGACCTCCTACTATAGATCAATTATGATTACCTCCCGTACTCAAAGAGTTGGCATCCAAAACCAGTTGAATAATATTGGTAGCATGACCAACATGATCATGAAAATCTACTACATTAGCAGCTATTCTAGAAGAAATCAATCTAAATTATTCCAAACATATAATCACACTAGAAGACCCTATAGAATACAAATTTACACCCGCAAAATCCATCATAGAACAAAAAGAATTATGAAAAGATATTACTGGATTTGGACCATCTACTAGATTTACACTTAGACAAAGACCTGATGTGATACTTCTATGAGAAATGAGAGATTTAGATAGTATCAGAAACGCAATATTATTGGCTGAGACATGACATCTATTATTAGCCTCTATACACTCCAGATCATCTATACAGACTCTAAACAAAATAGTGTGATCTTTTCCATCTGAACAACAGAATCTAATTAGAGTCCAACTAGCAGAAAACTTACTTGCTATAATATCTCAAAAACTTATAAAATCTCAAGGCTGAGAATCTATGGCATTGGCTATGGAAATCATGACAAACAATACAGCTATAGAAAATATGATCAGAGAAAACAAAACAAACATGATCAACAACACAATATTCACAAGCAAAAAATACTGAATGCAATTGATGGAAGAAGAACTAATAAATTTGGTAGCAGACAAAAAGATCACCACACAAGATGCTATAGACAATGCAAATGATCCTATATATCTTTCCAAAGAGTTGAGAAGTAGAGGTATAATAGAAAACTAAAATAAACATGAAAATAATAGATTTTTTATTCCCAAAGTATTGTATCAATTGTTCTCAAAAATGAGAATATCTTTGTCCACAATGCAAAAAAAAACTAATACCACACCCAGAAATATGCCCATATTGCCACACTTATAGCAAATTTTATCAAACATGCTTTGGCTGCAAAAACAAATCAAATTCACATTTAAAATGATTGATAATTGGATTTTCATACGATCAGACACTCAAAAATCTGATTTTTAGACTCAAATATTTTCATAAAAAACATATATCAGAATTTTTGGCTCAAAGACTTTTTTTGGTAATCCAAACCAATCAAATATTAAATTATCAAATCAATGTTTTGAAACAAAAAATATTTATTTCATATGTACCTTCACATCGATATAGAAAATATTTTGTAAAATGATACAATCCATCCAAAGAGATTGCCAAATTATTGGCAGACAAACTCAATCTAGAATGTATCGATATAGTACAAAAGACCAAACATACTCGCCAACAAGTATGATTATCTAAGATTCAAAGAGAAAAAAATCTCAAAAGTATTTTCAAAGTCAAACAATCCGCGATTAAGCAAATCCAATGAAATGAAATAATAATTGTTGTAGATGACGTCACTACTACATGAGCTACAATCAATGAAATATCACAAACTATCCAAGCTATGTACCCTCAAACATCTATACGATGAGCAGTTTTATGAAGACACAATAGTTAATTGAAATCAATCATAAATAAATATAAATCAATTTAAAAATTTATTGATAATTTTTACAATATAAAAAATTTGATTGTATTTCGAACACCAAAATTTGTTTATAGATTTTGTCTAAGAAAATTTGTTTATGAATTTTGTCTAAGAAAATTTGCTTGTAAATTTTGATATTCAAAATTTGTTTATAAATTTTCTATAAGAAAATTTGCAAAATAAACACTTTTCAAATATAATTGAAGATATCAATGTTTTATAAATTTGATAAATATTTATATCTTAGCATTTACCTATGTCAGACGAAAATAGACCACCAATTGGCTGAAATACTGATGATGATAATATAAATTTTGACATATCATTAGATCAAAATACCGCTCCAGAAGAAGATAATCTCAATCTTTTTGATGACCCCAAACCAAAGTCAGATTTTGAACCAAATTTTGATATAAATATAAACCCAGATGAGAAACCAACACAATTAAACAAAGAAACAAATAGTCCTGCAATATCCGATTCTCAAGAAACAAGTTTAGATACCAA
>DJVF01000002.1 GCA_002441085.1 Patescibacteria group bacterium UBA6263 | reverse complement strand
CATATGGCAAATCTATAGCATATATATGAGAGAATATAAAAGAATTTGAAATCTGATTTAAAGAAAACTTTGAGAAGCATGATATTTTATTGAATCAAGTAATAATTGATAACAAAAAAATTATTGGAGAAGAACTGATATTAAGCAAACTTTCTGAGAACATATTGTGAATAAAAAATGCTGATATTATAGTAATAAATAGCAAATTTTTTGATCAAATACTGGATTCATTGGGCAAAATCAATAACTGACAAGACTTGGAATTAAACAAGAAACAAGTTTTTGTGTTGAATGACTTGAATCAAAATTTCTTAAAAAGGATACTAGCTAAATATATCAAAATATTATGAATATCTACTGTATATGTAGTAGATAATGACTATGTACTGACTCTTTTTTCCAATCTATCTTTTGGTAGTGATGTAAGTGGAGATCAATATGTAAAAACGTTTTCATTATCTTTTTCTCAAGTACCAAAATATTTTCTATTATCTTATCTAATTGATAATCTGATTTATAATTGATTCCCTATAAATCTTATATGACTATTTTTTTCTCTAAGTTTGGCCGCTTTGATCGTGAGTATATTTAGGCAAGTAATATGATTTAGCGTATTTGGTATATATAGTCCAATATTTTTTGCTATATCTATGGCTGTATTTGGATTAAACTTTAGTATAATAGTTTTTGGTATAGCTATAATATCCGTGATACTAACTAGATTGTTTACCAAGAAAGTATATCTATTATATAGCGCAAAATTAACAGTATTGTTGATTATATACTTTTTGATAATGATACTGACTATATGATTGGACAAAATACTTGGATCAAACATAATTGATATATCTATGTTCAACAACTGATTGGTAATATTTCCTATTATATTTTTGATAGTGGTCGCAGACAAAGTACTTTATGAATGATTTAAATTTTGGACTAAATCATGGATATTTTCTTTGATAGAGTTTTTGATAGTATCAAGTGTGGTTTTTGGCATATTGAATCGAGATGGATTGAAACAAATCTTATTATCTTATCCAGAATTTATTTTAATTATTTTTATTTTAAATATTTTGGTTGGTAGATTTACAGGATTGCAAGTACAAGAATATTTCCGTTTTATACCTTTACTTGAAAAAGAAAATGATCGTGAGACAGAAGAATAATAAAAAATTAGTTAAAATTAAAATTGATTGCAAAAATACTTATATAAGATAGAATAACATTATATTATTAAAATCTTTTGAATCTTTATTCGTCTATAACTTGTATTTTAATTTTTAAAATTATATTTTATGAAAAAAGAAAATCTATGGTTTCTATTGGCAACTACATTGATTGTTGCTGCTTTTATATTTATGTGATATCAAATCAAGATACCATATAAGGAACAAATTTCTAGTCAACAATGAATTACAAACACAATTTCTGTCAATGGAGAATGAAAAGCTTACTCTACTCCAGACACTTTTGTAATCAATGCTGCAGTATCAGAATTATGAGCAACTACCAAAGAAGCTCAAACAAAGATGGAAGATAAGATTTTGAAAATCAAAGAATTGCTGTGAAATAATGAGATAAAAAAAGATAGTATAAAGACTATATCAGTAAATGTTTATCCCGAATATGATCGATCTAATTCTCAAAGAAAGCTATTATGATACAAAGCAGAACAAAGTATAGAAATAGAGATAGACTGAGAATGATTTACACAAAAATGATCTACAATTATCAGTCAAATCGCTGATGTAGGAGATATAAATATAAACAATACTTACTTCAAATTGAAAAATAAAGATAAGTCTGTACAAGAAGCACGTGAAAAAGCGTTTGAAAATGCAAATGCAAAAGCTCAACAATTAGCTAAATTATGAGGATTGAATCTATGAAAAGCTACTATGATATCTGAAAGTGAATCTTACAATATGCCTTGACCATATCCTATGTATGCAAAGTCTGAATCTGCTATGTGAATGTGATGAGCTGCTGATATGAATACCAATACTATATCTGCATGACAAAGTGAAATAATTGTATATTTGCAAATAGTTTATGAGACCAAATAAATATTATTTTGTATTATAGTTTAACAAAAAAGCAGCTAATAGCTGCTTTTTTATAATATAATTATGAGATTATTAATACTACAATATTTAAAATATCAATTCTACCGATTTCATTTTTTTTCCATAATATCTCAGACTTTTAATCAAATCTTTTCAGTCAATCATCAATTGATTTCCAAAACATATTTTGAGAATATATCTGGTCAATAAGTAGGACATATTTCTTGTTCACAAGGTAATGCATTTTGTATATATAACACTTGTAATCATGAACTCAATCGTATCATATCCAATGGTATCAAGGTATTTTTCATCCAAAACTTATGTACATCCTGATCTGGGAATATAAATATCATTCAAGCATTAGGGGCAAGAGAATCACGAAACATCAATCATTTGGATCTAAGTTCTATAGTATCAGCTATCTCCAAATCATAACAAATGGACTGATGACAAATTTGTGGTAAATCTGTATGAGGAAGCTTTTTGGGAAACAAAAAAAATCATATAACTATCAATACAGCGGCCATTGCAAGTTTTTGATAGGAAAGCTTATTTTTATTCATATAAATGATAGAAACTTATAAAAATTTGACTAAGTTGGTTTTATAGTTTTGAATTATTTTATCAAGAAAAAAATCTGAAATCAGTAATAGAAAATTGGATATAAACAATAAACTAATTATTAATAAACTTATTGCAGATAAAGCAATATATTTTCATTTGAAATCAGAATTTATATCCTTATAAGTTGTTATTGATAATTTTTTTATCACATAGGAATTTTGAGAAATCCTATTCCGCTAAATACGATTTTGAAAGCGGTACAACAATGACGTTATATCGTAGATACAATATTACAATATCGTCATCTCATTTTAAATGATAATTTTTTGTTATGCCAAAGAGAAAAATAGAAAACAGGATGATAGAAGTAATATTGTTGGAAGCCAACAAACATCTTGGAGAAAAATTTGAATTAGTCAAAGTTAAGCCTGCTTATGCTAGGAATGTTTTGTTACCAAATAATTTAGCTATTTTGTGAGACTTACACAACAAACATAATTTTGCAAAAAAAATGGAAGCTGCTGCTGAATCTAGAAAAAAGAAAGCTCATAATTTTGAGGAATTGTTTATGAAAATGCAAGAAAATTGAGGGATAAAGATAATTAGAAAAGCAAATAAAGACAATACTTTGTATGCAAAAGTAGATGAAAATGATATAGCACAAATGATAAATGAGGTGTATGGAGTGGAATTGGAAACTCATTTTATCAAACTAAAGAAAAAACTTACAAGCGTAGGATCATTCAAGATTCCATTTATTTATAAAAATGTTAAAAAAGAATTTGAAGTAAATATAGAAGCTGAGGTAGATCTAAAAGCTAAGAAAGAAGCTGAAATGACAGTAGAAGAAAAAAAAGAAGAAGTAAAAAAATCAAGAGAAGAGATAAAAGCTGAAAAAGAAGCTGAAAGAGCAAAAAAGAAAGCAGAAACTATAAAGAGAATGAAAGAAAAGTATAAATAGTTCGCTATGCTCGCGATAAATGTTGATAAAAGCTTTGCGATAAAAATCGTTCAAAATATTTTTAATAGGGACACGCCGTGGCGTGTCTTTTTTGAATATAAAAAAACTTCCATAAAATATGGAAGTAAATTAAGCAATAGTCTATGCGAATATAGCGAATAAAATAATTACTATAAGTACAATAACTATTATTATACTAACAGCAGGCATAGCATCATCTCTATCTTTGTTGGTCATTGGCATTTTTAAAAACGTAAGATTTTTTAAAATTTGCCATTCTTTTGAATCTGAATCATCGTCCCAAAACATAGTTATATTATTTTTTATTTTGTGTTTTATAGCTATTTTTAATTAAAAGTCAATATTAATTGCTTATAATTTTTTTTATCAATCTAATTACGTAAGAAAAAGATCAATCATCTTTGATAATTATATCATAGTTATCTTGGAATTGTTGTAGATTCTGGTCTATATGATCATTTAAAAATCAGATTTTGATTAGATTTTTGTATTCAAATCCATCTATCATATTGGCATCTCAAATAGTATCTCACAATAATATAATGTTTTTTTTAGTTTTGATATCGTGATAAAATGGTAGGTTGAATAATATACGGGCATCTTTGTTGAAACTATGTATTATGGGCTTTTGTATTTCCAATGCGTTTCAATCTCGATCTCGATGAAATGTATTGGAGACTATATGAATATATTTGGAAAGTTTGTTGAAATTTTTGAGATATCGGTATATACCATCATAACCCAATCATGATGCTGACAAAATAACAAGAGGTATACCATATGCATCGACCAAATCAAATAATCACAAAACTCATTCTCTAAATTGAATATTTTCTGATCTCATTGCTTGCTGAATATCATTTTTGGTTAATCAAGACTGTATAAGTAATTGAAAATGCTTTGTCCATCGCTCAAGCATAAGAGATTTTTTTGTTTCTAAATCGACTTGAGGATCTACTTCTATAGCATGATAATAATCGAATAATTTTTGAGCTTTTGCTCAATAATCTGGGGTAAGGTAATTTTCATCGCGCAGTATAGATAATAATGATGACCTAGATTGACCATTTACAAAAGCTTTGGTAAGAGTCCTATCAAAATCTGAAATAATTCGCAAGTTGGATAATCAATCATTTAGGATATGCTGTATTGCTAGGTTTAATTTATCTGGGTTGGTGATGATTGTATTTTCCATAGAATATTTGAAAATATAAATGGATTATTACCTATGCTAGGAATTTTATTTAAATAATCAATAAAGAAATGTGTCATTGTTTAATGCAAACAAAATACAATAATTAAGTATATTTCCTAACAAGTTCAAAGCACTACATTACCATTAATTTTTTGAGACGATAAAAAATAGCAAAAATGGAAAATGAGATTTTTGTCACAGATTTGTATATCTATCGTATAAAAGGATGTAGAATTTAATTTAAATTTGTTTAGCAATGAAAAAAATGTTGGTCACATTCTTTATTGAGAATCAAATTAATACCGTAACGAATAGATACAGGGTAAATATTTTGTGTTTAAATGGCAATAAGAGCTAAATATATCCATAAAAAATCGGCTACGGTAAAATTAGATTCCGTAGCCTTTTTTGTTTGCAAAATAGTTGTTTAAATAATAAATTATAAAAATGTCCCAAATCAAGAAAAAGTCTGAGATAATGAGAGTATTGAAGTATTTTCGAAAAATCACTAGATCACAAAAATGACTATTATCTCTTGTTGTATTATGACGTATATGAGCCGCATTGGTATCATTAGCATTGCCTATATACTATTCGCAAATAATAGATATTATTACAAATTCCACATGAATAGAAAAATCTATAGTGGTCACTAGTCTATTATCTGTATTGTTTTTGATATTATTGTTGGAAATATGATCGGTACTATCATGGAGGATAGTATGATTTAGTATTATTCCAATGGAAATATCAAATATGAAGAAAATATTTACAGAATGTTTTGAATATTTACACAAACATTCATATAGGTTTTTTGCAAATAATTTTAGTTGATCTCTTGTAAAAAGATTGAATAAATTAGCTTATTCATATGAGAATGTTGCTGATATATTTGTATTTGATATATTACAATTAGTTATATCTTTTCCTTTTATAATTATAGTAATATTTAATAAAAACTGGGTAATATGAGTGATTTTTAGTGTATTTACATTGGTATATGGCATACTGCAATATATTTTTTACAAGATGAATATACCATACGAAATAGAATCTAACAAACATGATTCCAAAATAACTTGAGAATTGGCAGATACTATCACAAATAATTTTAATATACTTACATTTACATCACTAAAGAGAGAAATACACAGATTTACAAACACTTTGGATGCATGGTGAAAAATCACAAGAAAAACATGGACTAGAGGTGAATGGATACGTTTGATTAGCGATATTATGCTGGTAAGTTTTGAAATATTGGTAATATATTTTTCTATCAAACTACGATGAAAATCGCTTATAAGCGCATGAACCATAGTACTTATACAAGCTTATATATTTAAAATATTTGATCAAATGTTTACGCTATGATATTTATTCAAAAGATTGAATAGGTCTGTATGAGAGTCTATAGAGATGTTAGATATATTAGATGAAGGACATGAAATTGTAGACAAAACACAAGAGAAATTGAAAGTAAAAAACTGAAAAATAGAATTTAAGAATGTATATTTTGAATATAATGAATGAAACAAAATATTTCAGTGATTAAATCTAAAAATAAAACAGTGAGAAAGAGTCGCATTGGTATGACATTCTGGATCATGAAAAACTACAATAACCAAATTATTGCTCAGACTGTTTGATATACAATGATGAGAAATATTGATCGATGGTCAAAACATATCAAACGTTACGCAACAAAGTTTAAGGTCCAATATATCTATGGTTCCCCAAGATCCAATATTGTTTCATAGGAGTCTAAAAGAGAATATGTATTATGCTAATCCAGGAGCTAGCGATGAAGAAATAATTGCAGCATCCAAGATGGCAAGATGTCACGATTTTATAAGTTGATTGAAAGATGGATACAATACACTTGTATGAGAAAGATGAATCAAACTCAGTGGATGAGAAAGACAAAGAGTAGCTATAGCTAGAATAATTCTTGAAAACAAAAGAATACTCGTATTGGATGAAGCTACATCAAGTCTAGACTCAGAATCTGAACAATTGATCCAAGAAGCATTGGATATAGCTATGAAAAATAAAACAGTGATTGTAGTTGCACACAGACTATCTACGATAATGAAAATGGATAGAATCGTGGTAATGGAAGATTGAAAAATTATAGAAAGCTGAAGCCACAAGGAATTGTTGGCAAGTCCAAATGGTACTTATAAAAAATTACGAGATATTCAGAGTTGAGGATTTATAGAATAGAAATGTAATTTATATTTTAATATAAATAAATGTATTCATTAAATTCATATAGAAATTCAAATGATATGATTAACAAAGATTGCGAAGGTATATATTTTGAAAAAGAAATAAAAGACAGTGATTATCAATATATCAAAAATATAATCAACAAAACAGAATTATCTAGTCATGAAATTAAAAAATATCATTTTTATGTAATCAAAAATAATGAATGAAATGTAATTGCTTTTGGTAGAATATATGAAATTTGATATAAACAAATGGAAATATCATCACTCCGAGTCAATGAAGATCAGAGATGAAAAAAATTATGAATAAAAATAATACAAGAGCTCATAAAAGATAAAAAGTTAGATAATGGAGTTTATCTAGCATGTAAGAGAGATTTAGAAAACTATTATAATAAAATATGATTTAAAACTATTGATAGAGATATCCCAGAAAAACTAATTCATACTGGAATCTGGGCAAAATCTCAATGAATTGATTTTATAATTATGAAATTATAGGCTTTTAGAAATAAAATAAAAAGGTGAACGAAAGTTCATCTTTTTTTATTGGATTTTGGAGATGGAAAGTTTATATTGTTTTAATTACAGGGTGTAGTTCAGATGGCTAGAATGCAAGGCTGGGGGTCTTGAGGTCGTGGGTTCGAGTCCCACCACTCTGAAAACTTACAAAATTATTATTTAAATATTTTAGTAGAATGCAAGCCTGTCCTGGCTCGCCGGGAGTAGGGGTCTTGAAGTAGTGGATTCGCCCCGACTAATCGGGATAAAAGTCCTGTCATCCCGAAATTATTATAATATAACATCAATTCAATGTTATATTTTTTTTATTAAAAAAATGTCAGTCTGAAACAGACTGACAAATTAAGTTATATTGATGATAAGTTTAGCTTATCTCAGCTCTCCATCTTGGCAAACCATATTGTATCCACAATGGGAATTGTTTAAATGAATCTGGTTTTTGCATTCCATTTTTTGAATTATCAACCATCCAATCTCCATAGGATTCAATCCAAGAAACATCGGCATGATTTTTCAGATGAAAAACCGTAATCAGAGACCAGTTTTTCGCAAACTCGATTGCTGTTTCCATAGTCTGTATCTGTTTTGGATAACAGATGTACTGTTGACCATCATTCCCTTTATGGATATGAGTTTCGAACTCAATCAAACTGGAAATTGTAAAAGGTGCTGTTTCATGGATCAACATTTCGATGTTATCCTCAGGAATAGCTTTACCATATTCCAGATAAAACTCTTCTAAATCCAGCTTAAGTCCAGATTTTTTTCTTTGTAAGAAATTTATCTGAAACTCATTTAACAGTTTACCGTCTCTGTCATAGACGCTGATACGTTTGTTCATCAGTTAGCAATTTGAAGTTCTGTCACTATTGACATATTTATATTTATATATTATTTATGTATAGTCAAGACAAAATTTCTCGTTGGAATTGGAAATGATTTAGTTAAATATATAAATAATTTTAATAAAGATTGCTTTCCCGCCTTGCGGGACAAGCTGTACCCTGTCTAACACGACAGGCAAGCTCGCAATGACAAGTATTTATGACCTTATAGATTTTATTTATGTTTGAACTAAAATCATCATACTCCCCTGCTGGAGATCAACCCAAAGCTATTCAAGAAATCAAAAAATCTTTTGAATCTGGCAAAGACAAAATAACTCTACTATGAGCTACCTGAACTGGTAAGACTTTTACTATGGCTAATATTATCAATCATATACAAAAACCAACACTTGTTATTTCACATAACAAGACTCTAGCGGCACAGCTAGCAACTGAGTTTAAGAACTTCTTTCCAAATAATGCAGTGCATTATTTTGTATCGTATTTTGACTACTATCAACCTGAATCTTATCTACCAGCACAATGACTGTATATAGAAAAAGAAGCTACTATAAATCAAGAAATAGAAATGTATAGACTGGCTACTATGGCTTCACTTCTAAGTAGAGAAGATGTAATAGTAGTAGCCTCTGTATCATCACTATATGGCTTGTGACAAAAAAGATTTTTTGAAGAGAATTGTCTACAACTGCAAGTGTGAAAACAATACAAATTTAAAGATCTCAAAAAACAGCTTTTACATATACAGTACAAACCAGTACACGGCAAGATAGAACATGGTATGTTTGATGTAAAATGAGAAACAATAGATATTTTTTCTAGTACTGAAAAATTTTTATATAGGCTACATTTCAATGAAGAAGAACTTGAACTGATAGAACTTAGAGATTCGCTAACCTATGAATATAAGGGCAAAACAAATAAAATAGTAGTACGACCAGCGTCACAATTTATTCAAGATATGTCAGATTTGGAAAATATTTTGATAAAAATGGATATTGAAAAAAACAATAGAGTAAAAGAATTTGAAAAAAAATGAATGCTAGTAGAAGCTGAGAGGATAAAAAAAAGAGTAGAATATGATATCAGAATGATCAAAGAAACATGATTTGTAAATGGTATCGAAAACTATTCTCTTTATTTTGACAAAAGAATACCTGGACAAGCACCTAGTACACTTTTTGAATATTTTCCGGATGATTTTTTGATGATAATAGACGAATCTCATATGACGATACCGCAACTTCAAGCGATGCCTAGTGGAGACAGAGCTAGAAAAGTCAATCTAATCAAATACTGATTTAGACTACCTTCTGCTATAGATCATAGACCAATAAACTTTTCCGAGTTAGAAAGTAAATTATGACGAGTTGAATCTGATTTAAATAAATTAAAAGAAAGGAGCAAAAAAGAATTGAAAATAATAAGCGATAAATCACGCGTATTAGAAGAAAGACTAGAAAATAAAAATAATGCTTTATGAGAAACTTATGAAAAATTAAAAGAAAAACTATGATATCAAGATGACTTGAATAGCAAATTATTTAAAAAACATATAGATGCCAAGACAATATTTTTGTCTGCCACACCGGCTGAATATGAACTCAATATCTCTGAAAAAATTGTTGAACAGATTATTAGACCAACATGATTGTTGGATCCTATAACTTATGTATATCCCAAAGATGGGAACTATAAATCATTGGCAAAAAGTTTGGATAAACTAATCAAAAATAGACCCCATCTAGAAGAATTTATGGCTGGATACAAAATAAAAGCCCCTATAAAAGAAATTTTTGCTGAATAATATTACATTTATAAATTTTGACAAAAATCGTATAATATATTATAATTATATATTTTATAGTTATTGAAAATAATGGAAATTATACAAACAAATGAATCATCAGAAACTATAAAGGCTAACAATATCAAAGAAAATCTAATAACAAATCTTGAAGGCGATAAAACTCAAAATGATTTGGAATTTTGGGAGAATAAATGATTTAAAAAAATACCCAACTGAGAGGCTTTTGCTAAATGATGATTCCAAAGAAAAGAAATAATAATATTGATAAATATATTTATAGAATTACTTAAAGTAGAAGAAAATGGTAAATTTAATATAGAATACTGAATGGTTGTAAATCATTTTGTGAGAAACGGATCTCATTCTACTTTGATATGAGAAAACAATAAAAAAAAGTTAGCTTATAATAGATTTGTTTATCTTATAAATCTGATAAAGAGATTTAATGATAATCAAAGATTATCATTTTTAAATAAACTAACATCTATACATCTACAAAATATCAGATATCCAAAGTGATCTAATCGGATAGAAGTAATGATATGAGGAATTGAAAATAATCAATTATATGATAATTAATCATAATTTTGAATGGTTATTTTTTGACAAAAGCAAGATTTTTGTATATAATACTATAGTCATCTTTTGACTATAAATATACAAGGATGAGTAAAATAAACATTAAAAATAAAATTACAATACTGACTGGCAAAATTTTGATTTTGTTACAGATTTTTTTGGTATTATTTACTGTCAGCGTCAAAGCAGATTATCAAGAGTTTAAGAAACAGCTAAATACTATGTGAATAGATGTTAGCCAAATAGAAAGCTCAGACAAAATATCCCGTTATGAATTGGCAAATTTATTGAATACCGTAGAGTGTAATGACTGTATAAATACATCCAAAAAAATAATCGCACAATATGATAATAAATTTTGGGATGCGTTTTTGAATATCCCTGGATCAAATTTTGATGATATTAAATATAAATGAGCTTTATACAAAAATAAAACATATTATTATTGTGTAGCCTATGTATGAGACAATCAATATATGAGATGATATCCTGCAGAAACCAGTCCTATATGTTGATGAAAATTTTGTGGAGAGAGCGATACTACTCAGGCAGAATTTTATCAAGTAGTCATAAATATAAGCGCAAAATACATTTATAAAAATTTTTTGGCTGATTGGAAAGCTATAAAAAAATGGATGGATAAACTCAAAAAATGAAGTTATGCTGAAAAATATTTAAATCAATTAGACAAAGAATATATAAATGAAAATGCTAAATTAAATAAATTAGGATATTTAGATGATTCCAAATATTTCGCTACTTATATGAAGTATTGTATGTTCAATATCAAAGATTGTGGATTCCAAGAAATATGAAATATAAAACAAGCAGTATGGCCTATAGCAGAATTAAATGCTTTGATCAATCAAGATATAGTAAACTTTGATATAGCAAAAAATGTGGAAATATGAAAATTAGTAGATTGAAAAACTGTTTTAGAGGTATTTTATAAACTATATAATGTCGTAAAGTGTGATTTTGACAATGACTATGATTGTGACTGAATAACAAATTTTGATGACAACTGCCCTCATGAATATAATTCTAATCAGACAGACACAGATACAGATTGAGTATGAGATGTATGTGATGATGATATAAATGGAGATTGAATAAAAAATCCTATTTGAATAGTAGATGATAATGGTCGCGTAAATATAAGATTACGAGATAAATTAACTGATAAAAATTTTATACAAAATAGTGGCTTAGATAATCAAAGAATATGAATCTATATAGATATTTGAAATGTGAAATGAAATGCACCATTAACAGTAAATTTTGAGGCGAAGACACAATGAAAAGTAAATAAAATCAGTCGAGATATGTGAGACAATACTCAATTGGAATGAAAGAAAATAATTCATACGTTTACCAATCCTTGAATGTACAAAATAAAAGCTAATGCTTATTGAGATTTGGAAAACGTTGATGCTATGGTAAGTTTATTGGTATGAGAAAATGTAAAAAATCAAAATTGACTATATATAGTTACTGATAAAATATGAGGAATGACAGAAAATACTGAAATATTATTTGAGACTAGAAATGTATGAGATTTAGATCAAATAAAATGGAACTTTGGTGACTGAGTAGAAATATCAAAAAAACCATGACAAAGATTTAAAAGGATTTTAAATAAAAAATGAACATATCTTGTAATTGCTAAATGATACAAATGAGATGAGCTACAATCAATAGCATCAGTAAATATATGAGTTGGAAATAATAGTCAATGAGCGTCATTGAAATCAAATGTATCGAATCCAAACATAGGGCAAAAAATTAGAATTGATACAAAAATACGATGATTTGATATAATAGATATACAAAATATAGAAACCAATCGATGAGATTGATCCAAAACCAGTAGTAAATGACTAATTTATGAACATGTTTATAGAAACTGATGAATAAAAACAATATCTCAAAAAATTATTTTAAAAAACTGAACAAGTATAACAAATTATATAACAATTTATGTGGTAGACTTAAATTTTATAGATAGTTATGCATATAATGTAAAATCAAATAATACAGTAGTAAATAGCTATGACAAAGTAGATATTTCAACACATGTGATTGGAAAGATTTTACCAAACTATCCATTATTGGTCAACACTCACAACTTATATGAAACCAGTATGTTCCCAGAAATATCCTCTCGACCTCAAAAATTTGAGCATATTTACAACAATAAATGATCTTATAATTTCAAATCTAATCTTTACGTGAATCAATGTGTAGATATGGAATCAAAAATTACTGTATGAGTCAAATGAACTGATGTATGTATGGACTCAATGTTGCAATGAACTATTTGACAATTTAAATGTGATATGGATAAAGATTGAATACCAGATATATGTGACGATGATATAGACTGAGATTGAGTAAAAAACATAATATGAATCATAAAATATGAACATCCAAATTGTAGTATATGAAACTATTTGTGAGAAGATGGAGTGAGTAGAAATAATGTTGATATAAATTTACTCAAGAAACACATATGAGTTTGTTCTCTTGATAATGCCTTCCCAATAGCAAATAATGATCAGATGGATTTGAATTTGAATTGAATTTGAGATATATTTGAGGATGATATTAGAAAATTATTGGGGAATTTAAATAATTTTAATGAGAAATTCAACGATAGAGATGGAGACTGAGTAGCAGATCATTTAGATTTATGTCCGGATATACCAGAAAATTACAATCTTTTTCAAGATTGAGATGGGTGTCCTGAAATATGAATAAATCAAAATTGCGATATCAGACTCCAATTTCCCAATTTATGATGACTAGTACAACTAGGATTAAATAATATTTGATGAACATATACGATATGAGGCGTAGAAAGTAGTTACAACTCTTCATGATTTAATATTGATTGAACAAATCTAAATGGGACTAATTTTGATGATAATGGTTTTCATATAAACTGATACGATAAAGATGGATATGATAAAGATTGATATAGTAAAGACTGATACGAT
>DJVF01000018.1 GCA_002441085.1 Patescibacteria group bacterium UBA6263 | reverse complement strand
CAAAGATGCCAGAGATGGAAATAGAGTGTCCACCTTAAAAAATATAGAAAAATGATTAAAATTGTATGAACTCAAAATATGAATGTATCCTGAACCAGAAAAAGCAATTCAAATACTCAGTGGAACTACTATCCTCATCAATCAATGAATTATCTGAAAAAATATTTCACAATCTATCAAATTAAATAAAGAGGTAATAGATCCAAAAGACGCCACAAATTATCTCTACGCTATCACTGGAAATAAGAAAAAATACCAACTCTGAACCTATTTAGAAGAAGATAATTTTTTTACTACTATTTTGCAAACATATGCTAGTGAAATAGATTATACCAAGAGATATTTTTATACTCTTTGAGATTTGGTATGAATCGTAATGGATGAAGCCACCAATACCCCAATTTCAATCGATGATTATCCAAGTGGAGATTTAGATATTACTGATGAAGATAATAAAGATACAATACTGAGTGTTTATTTTTCAAATGATACGCTCAGTGGGAGTGTAACTGGTTCTGGCTCTGATTTAACGCAAATCATTCAAACCAATCAAAATACTACTCCAACCCAAAGTACTACGAAAAGTTGCTCTGGAACTCCTCATAATGAGACAAAAACTTTTTGGAATATTCTATCGGTTCTGCCAGGAAATAGTTGTCCAGCATGAGTATTATTTACTTGTTATAATGGAGATTGGATTCATGAAAGTCTTGATAAAAATGATTATCCATACGCGTCTTGTATCGTATGAGAAAATATATGTACTTTGACTGATGGTTCTTGATGAATTGTTTTGAGTGACACGACGCCATCTTGTTATTTACTAGATTAATTTTTTACGCCATTACTTTATATTTTTAATTTTTTTTATATGAAAAATGTATTACAAAGCAGTTTAAAGTGATTTTTTTCGGGGATGAGTTTTATGTTATGAATAGTTTTGGTCGTATACGCAAGTAGTATAGCGCTGAATGATTTATGAAATAAAACTGACTGAGATAATTTGACTCTCAGTATGTGGAATAGTTTAGTAAGTCATGTGCAGGATTTAAAAACTGAGGTGGATACTATAACATTAACTCCTGGCCCTCAAGGCCCTCAATGACTTCAATGACCTACTGGATGAACTGGTCCCGCTTGACCTCAAGGTCCTCAATGACCTGCTTGACCTGTGAATATATCACAAAGTGTTAGTGGTAATAGAACAACTCATGTTCCATCTGAAGCAGCTGTAAAAACGGCAGTTGATCTGAAGGCAAATATAGCTTCTCCAGTATTTACGGGAACTCCAAGTGCTCCAACTCCACCACTCTGAGATGATACCACAAAAATAGCTACCACTCAATGGGTAAATGCCAACACCGTAAGTGCGAGTACAATGAAAACGACTTTTACTCTTATTTGTTGATATAACAATATGACATATAGTTATTGTCCAAATATTACAGGATATACAAAATACTGTGGAGAGACGTATTATTCTTATCAATCCTCCCCAGTTCAAAACTGCGTATACATATCAAACTCATAATAGTATCTATGATAAAAAATATTATTCTTATTCTTTTTTTTCTTGGTGCAATATGTGTATCGTATTTTTTTTCAAATCATTCAAGAAAATATGAAGGAATGGAAAAAGAGAGTACTCTCTTCCAAGAAGGAGAAAAAAAATGAGCCCAGATCAATTCAAATTGTCAGCTTTTAGAAAAAGAATATGGAGTGAATGGAGTGAGTATGCAGCCCCTCATCATGGACCAATCAAAAGTAAAAGTGATTGAAAAATATTATGTGTGTCACAAAAGAGTGGAAAGGTGAGATATCATTATATATGAGAATCGTGCTACTCCAGGACCTATTATCAAGCAAATAAAAGCCCTTCCAAATGATCGTGTACGATTTGATGAAAAATGAAGATTGTATATCAATGATCAGATATTAATGAATAGTGTTTGAGAGGAATACTTTTTTACCAAAACTCATCAAAAAGCGATACTTATGTATGTCATCGAAGGAAAATTACAAGAAACGAGTTTTCTCGCGTTTGGAGATAATGTATCAAATAGTGATGACTCTCGTAGGCTTGGTTGACTTGGTTTGGAATATTTTAAAGGAAAAGTAGTGTTAGAGTAATTATATTGACAAGTTCTAGTAAATATATTAGAATTCCCAAGTATTATATAATTTGTAAAAAAATTGCCTATGAAAAACAAAAATTAACCACGGTTTTAATTTTATTATTTAATTTTTTATCATGAAAACTACCAAAAATTTTCTTGTAACCCTTGGCGTTATATTATTTCCAGTTCTTAGCTATGCAAATACTATATCTTCGCTTGAATTAGAAAAACAAACTAAAGAGTGAAATATTCTCTCAGATAGTTTCAATTCTCTTTCAGAATGTACTATTACTAAAGACAGATATAATAAAGAATTTACTTCTTATAAAAGAAGTGATTGTTTCTTACACAATAATAAATATTACTATTTTATTTGTCAATTATCAAATAGTTGTAGTGTAAATCTTTCTATTATTTCTTGAGAGAACACATCTAGTACTTCTATTTGAAGTATTCCTCATCAACAAAAACTAGATGCTTTTTTAACAAAAGTAAAAAATGTGAGAAAAGAGCTTAACAATGATGCGAAATTTGAGACGGTCCTAAATCAACTTATATCTCAACTTAAAACTTTAAGAGACAATTACAAGACAAATTCTTTAATTTCTCAAATGATTAATTATCTTGATATTTCAGTACAAGCGATAAAAAAGGATTTAATTCAAAATAAAGATGTTGATACATTCTTTTGTCAATTATCAGGAGACTGTGAAAATGAATTAGTTATAAAGACTAATGTGAATACAAATAGTTCTATTAATACTACAAATACATCCACTAATAATACTCAACCAAAACAAGAACAAGATAATACAAATGTTAAAACAAATACAACGACAGGATGGAAAATAAAATCAGAATGAAGAGATACTTGTATGATATTGGGATGATGAAATATATGAAATGATCCTCGTTTAAAAACAACACAATGTAAAATATGAGATATTGTTTATCAAAGAACAAACTGTACTCAGTTAGATATTGATAATAAAGAAAAATTTATGTGGACATATTATGAATGCGCATGAATAACAGAAGTTCCTAAAATGAATATTCCCAACAATACAGTAACGAATAATACAAATATAAGTAGTATATTTTCTATTGATAAAGAATATAAAAAAACGCAATTTATTTTTCCATGATGAGATGGGAAAACATGAACTGAGGATGATTGTGAATCATATGATATATGATGAGTGATAGTTGCAAATTGTGATATTAAAAAAATATATCAATATGGTAGAAATACCTGATTTCATAAAGATATCAAAATATGACAATTTAATTCTATAGATTTAGGACAATATACTATTGTTAAAAAATATAGTACAAATGATCTTACTAATAATCCAAATATCAATTCTAATGATAATACGGTACAATATAAATATGAAAATTTAGAACCAGAGAGATTAGGGCAATTAATAAAATCAGATAAAGTATTGCTTATGTGAGAGGGAATTACGTATTATGGAAGATGATATTTCCGTCAAGAAGATTGTTATCAATATATGTCTCATGACCCAGCAAATCCACAATTAAATTGAGAAGGGAGTGCTTATATGTCTTGTGTAAATGACCAATATTATTGACAACAATTAGCAAAAGAATTTTATAAAAATTATATAGATCAAACGATAGATCATGATTTTTGGGGAAAACAATGACCTTGTCCGCAATGATGGAGATTACCAAATTGAAATGATATGACCCAAATAAATAATTTTTATGCGCAAGAATTTAAAAAGATAGCAGATTTAAATATTCAAGAATCTGAAAAGAATAAATATAGACTTACCCTCAATGAAAGTCCAATAGGTACATTTATTTCTAAATGAAGTGATTATCTAATATTATGAAGAAATACAGATTATTTAAAACTTAATAATATAAGGTGTGTTAAATAATACATAAATTCAAAACTCCTGTTTGCAAAAGTAGGAGTTTTTTATATAATGAAATAAAAAATATCCCATAATGTTTATTATGATACAAATAAAAAACTTTAAAAAACATTTCCTAGTTTGAAATCTTTCTTTCTAAAAGTTTGCATTTTCACAGAGATAAGTAAAATAAGTATATAAAATTTAGGAATTTTTAGAATTTAATTTTTCTTTACAAAAAGATAAAAACAGTATATTATCTTTGGGAATTTAATATTTTAGCACTTTATTTTTTTATTATGAAATCTAATATATCTATTTCAGTTTTTTCTATTCAAGCAGAAAAAATAAATAAAAATGCTTTTACATTGGTAGAACTCATAATAGTNNAGATGCCAGAGATGGAAATAGAGTGGTAACGCTTAACCAAATAGATAATTGATTGCAATCAATAGAAATAAAAACATGAAAATACCCTATGCCTGAGGGGATTATTTTTACAGGAGTATTAAAAATATGAACTGAAGAATGAGTATATTCTTATATTTGAATTATAGATGAAATTATTTCAGGGGTCATAAAAATGAATAAAATTCCTATAGATCCTGTAATGAGTAGTAATTATGTGTATGCTGTAAATAATGATCAAAGTAAATATCAAGTTGCTACTGTGTTAGAAAAACTAGAAGCAAATACACTACCAATCATAGCTCAAACCTATGCCAATGATGACTATAAAGCAAAAGTAATTTGAAATCATGAAGTAAGCATAAAAGTATCGAAATGAAATTATACATATATTACAACAATTCCAAGTATGATTTTTACTTGAACAGGGAACATACTTAATAGTTCTTGAACCTACCATGTTGTAAATGGGGGGAAGAATTTACCATACT